>JARKQP010000847.1 GCA_029974875.1 Mobilitalea sp. | reverse complement strand
TCGCCCCCAGCATATGTCCCTTGGAAAATTCAAACATCGTCATTGCGGAACCATTTTCTAAAAGAGAGTACACAACAAGACTGCCGGATATAACAATATCAAATGTATTACAGCAGTCTTTTTGATTATAAACGGTTGTGCCTTTTGAATAGCTCTTCAAATATAATTGATTATCAGAAATCAACGGCTTAAATTTATCCGGTGGTAGCTGTGCAAACAGCGGTATGGCCGTAATTATTTTTATCATGACAACATCACTCCTTCTACTAAAACATTATAGCAAAAAGAAACATATGTGTCTATCTGTGTGCAAACCGGAACGCTATAATATCTGTATCCGAAGTAGAAAGGAGGAACCACAAATGATTGAACAGGTCTTTAGAATGGTCCAAAATGACATGCCTGTAATTGAAAAGGTCATTTCCGATGAAAATGTACACTATAACCACATGATTCTCGCTAAAAATGAGAAGCTTCCTGAACATTTCTCAAATTCCAATGTCTACATGACTGTGATTAAAGGACTACTTTCCATTGGTTTGGACGAACAGGAAATCCATGAATATCCTACGGGAACCATCTTAAAAATTCCCAAGAGTATTAAAATGAATGTTAAAAACCTGCATGATGAAATCTTGGAGTTGATCGTCGTAAAAGCGCCAGCGCCAGGAAAATAGCTTGACTTTGAAGGGAGGATTTATATGGATATTTTCACGCTGGCCATATGGATTGGTACATTGATTTTCCTTGGATTTTCTATTGCCAAGGACAAAGTGAAAACAAAACAGGCGCTTAAAATGGCACTAGGAATGGGAAAAGGAATGGTCGTAAGCATTCTTTCCATTATTTTTGCAATCGGACTGATTTTAACACTTATACCCCCCACAAAAGTTGCCGCTTTCTTGGGAACTCAATCTGTCCTGTTGGCAACAATTGGTGGCGCATTGCTTGGCACAATCACACTGGTTCCTGCTTTTATTGCGTTCCCCCTGGTGGGTACGCTAATCCATGCAGGCGTTAGCGTGGTTCCGACCGTTGCTTTTCTTACAACTCTGACAATGGTGGGCGTGGTTACATTTCCCCTTGAAAGGAAAGCATTTGGAGTAAAGTTTACCACAATACGCAACAGCCTTAGCTTTCTTTTCGCTATTGTAATTGCACTTGTGATGGGGGTAATGATATGATAATGATAATAAAAAAGGTAAAAGAGAACCTGTTCTTGGTAGTTGTGGCTTTAGCCTATATGGTCATGTTTATTACAAGCCCGGCAATGGGTATTGAGTCGGTAAAAAGCAGTGGGTATTATATTAAAGAGATGCTCATGATTATGCCAGTTATTTTCATTCTGACGGCACTTTTGGATATATGGATTCCAAAGGAAAAAATCACTCAATATTTAGGCAAAGATTCCAAAGCGGAAGGCATTTTTCTCTCTTTGGTAGTCGGAAGTATTTCAGCAGGTCCAGTTTATGCCGCATTTCCAATGTGCGTCATGCTTCACAAAAAAGGAGCTTCCATTCGGAATATTGTCATTATATTAAGCTCGTGGGCTGTCATTAAGATTCCCATGCTCATCAATGAGGCAAAATTTTTAGGGCCAAAATTCATGTGTATTCGATGGGTACTCACCATTATTGCCATTATTATTTTTTCGTGGATAGCAGACAAAATAATAAAAGATAACGATTTGCCTGGAGAGGAGCTGACACAAGCTGGGCTTCATATCAATCGGGACGCCTGCCTGGGTTGCACTCTCTGTGCAAATAACTATCCAGAATTATTTGAGATAAAAAACAAAAAGGCACTCGTAAAATCGTATAAGACATTGGATATGGATAAACTGAAGAATGTAACAAAATCATGTCCAGTAAAGGCCATATCCTACAATGGGAACAAGGAAATGTAGGGTATAATAGCTGCGCTTTTTTACCCCGGCTGCTTTGGTGATGGAGGCTTCCTGTGAATACAAAAATTCTCAAGGAGCCGCCACTACACCGTGACGATAGGATGTAGCAGACGCCTCCCAATTATACATCAAGTTTTCTACATTTAATTTGTTATTCCATGTAATTTGGCCCTGCATTTTTCACAGAGACCAAATAAAGTTATATTAACATCTTTTACTTCAATCTCTCTTTTCTGATTCAGCTTAATATAATCCAAATTAATGTCCGTATCATCTATATCTAAGATAACTTTACAATTTGAACATTTGAAATGAATGTGCAGGGGCTTTTTACTATAGATTTTCAATTCATAGTAATTCACGCCATCCATTGGAATTTCTTTTACAATCCCCAGACTTTCAAAGAGCCTTAAACTTCTGTAAACAGTAGCCAGACTGATTTTTTCCTTTTTGATCCTCTGATGTATTTCTTCGGCCATAAGATGACTGGATGCCTGCATCAGCTCAACTAAAATCTTTTCTTTTTGTCTGGTATTTTTAATACCATTACGTAATAATATTTCCCGATACCATAAAAGATTTTCCGCCAAACAGATCCCCTCTCTTAGTCGTTACAATGACCTTCATGAGAATGCTCTGTACACACACTTCCTGTAGATTTTAATCCACCAGCGATATATAATTTTACAATACCATCTGCATTCCCCTGTGCACCAACTACAACTTCAATTCCATTCTCATGAAATAATTCCTGTGCCGCTTCTCCCATTCCACCCGCAATAATAACATCTGTACCTTTTTCCTTTAAAAATACTGGAAAATATCCTGGTTTGTGTCCTGGGTTCGCAACAAACGTCTTGTTAATCACTTCAACATTATCCAGGTCATATAAAGTGAATCCATCACAATGACCAAAATGTCCGCTAACCATAGTTCCATCACTTGCTACTGCTACTCTCATTTTTCAAATCCTCCAATATTCATTTATTGTGTTAAATGGGCTAAAGCTATTGATGAATCCCATTTACCATCTCTTTTTATTATGGGCATATGCTAATTATAATATTACTATTTCTATGCGTTATTGTCAAATGCCGATTTCAATATTTTGGTCACAATGATGGCTACCGGAGGTATCTGCATTACAATGGTCTACTCTTTAAAAAACGCAGGCCGCGAGACACTATCATCTCACAGCCTGCCTGTTATTCCACCTCCAGCTTCATCCAGAAGCGAACGCCTGTCGCAGTATTCTCAATTCCGTATCCGGCACCATGACGGTCCAGGATCATCTTTACTATATATAGGCCAAGGCCGCTTCCTCCTGTCCTCCGGTTCCTGGAGGCCTCCGCCCGGTAAAATGCTTCAAAGACATGGGGCAGCGATTCCTCCGGGATATGGGAGCCGCCATTTTCCACGGAAAGAGCCACTCCCTCTGCTGTTTTCTTTAGTATAACAGACAGCTTAGCCCCATCCGGTGCATAGAAAATAGCGTTGGACAGAATATTGTCCAGAACCTTTTTCACCAGCAAGGAATCGGCATAAATCACAGGAACCGGCTCCAGGGAGGTGTCCAGTTCCATTTCCTTTTGAAGGATCAGCTCCCCAACCAGGTCCAAATGCTTCAAAACCAGCTCACAAAGATCCACGGGCTGCTTTTTTAATTCAAAGCCATTGGATTCCATACGGGATACTGTAAGGATTTCCTGCACCAGTCCCTCCATTCGTCCAGTAACTCCCAGCGCCTTTGCCAGATATTTATCCCTGTCCCGATAGACATCCACTCCTTCCAGCATACCGGTGAGCTGTCCCTTTAGGATGGTAACAGGTGTTTTTAATTCATGGGAGGCCGCAGAGAAAAAAGCAAGGCGCTGGTGCTCCAGCTCCCTCTCCCGGTCAATATCCTGCCGTAGCGCCTCATTAGCCTCCTGCAAATCACAGAGCGCCGCTGACAGATGCTCTGACAGATCATTTAGGTTTCTGCCCAGTACGCCAATCTCATCCCGGCGCTTTTCACTGCATTTCCAGCTAAAATCAAGTCCTGCCATATGCTGTGAAATATCACTGATCCGGACAATGGGACGGGTGATGTACCTGGAGTAAAACATTGAGCACAGTACCGAGAATATCAGCATTACGGCAAGCAACAACGGAGCGACCTCCCTCAGGGCCTGGACCGTCTGGTTTGTTTTTATCGTTTGCGGTGACACATAGAGAGAATTGACCTCCGATTGGCCTTGAAGCGAAAATGTATATGACAATCCTGACCAGTCATCGGATACTACTGCCTCTCCATCCTTTATAATCGTAAATCCCTTGACATATTCCGCCATAACTACTTCATCCGTCGTTGTCATTGTAACCGTAGTCACAATGCCCCCACTCCCATAGCCAAAGTTAGCACTATATTTTGATGGTATATCTAGTAGCTCACCATCTTCCCCCTTGACCATCACTTCGGCACCGGTATCCATGATAAAGCGGTCAATAATTGCTCCGCATTCCTCCACTGTAGTTTGCTCCAGCTTTTCCGGCAATTCATCTGCCTGCTTCTGAAAATCGCCTGTTATAATGGAAATATAACTGGTAGGCATAACCTGGACAATAATCCCATAGGTCATGGCGCTGGCTGCAAGCAGGATCAGACTGGTGATGAGGAAAATCCGCAGGGTCAGGCTTACTCTAATTTTTCTTTGCAACACGGTATCCCACCCCCCTGACAGTCTCGACACAATCAGTCTGTAGCTTTTTCCGCAGATTTTTAATATGGCTGTCCACGATACGCTCATCTCCCAGGAATTCGTAGCTCCATATCCGGCTCAGCAGCACCTCCCGGGTCAAGACCCGGCCTGGGGATTTGATAAGCTCAAGCAAAAGATCAAACTCCCGCTGGGTCAGCTCCACAAGCTCATTCCCCACCCGGCAGCTCCTCTCGTCCAGATCAAGCAAAATATCCTGATAGGAAATCCGTCTGCTCTCCAGTTCGCCGCCAGAACGCCGCAATACTGCCGCAATCTTACGCAGCAGTATTGGCATGGAAAAGGGTTTCGTCACATAATCATCCACCTGTAAGTCAAATCCCTTAATCTGCTCCGCTTCCTCATCCAGGGCAGTCAGCATAATGATTGGCACCGCAGATTCTTTCCTTAATAGCTCACAGACGCCAAAGCCGTCAATCTTTGGGAGCATAATATCTAAAAGCACCAGATCAAAAGTGCCTGCATGGAACGCTCCAACCGCCTCTATACCGTCATCCGCAACCGAAACTGCATAACCTTCATTGTGCAGATATGCCGTCAGCAGCTCCTGAATTTCCGGTTCATCTTCCACCACTAAAATGCTTTTCATCTTTCCTCACCTCTTCTAAGGGAAAGTATAGCATGGGATTATGGATTTTGCATGAATTTTATATATAATCTATATTTTAATACTTGATAATGGATCCAAAATAATTAACCTGGAAGTTAATTATTCCAATGGCGGTGCATAGCATTGTTTCTTTTACCATTGACGAAGACCCGGCTGACCCTGCTATCTAAACATGGGAAGCTAGTCTAAATGGTAAACCTCCTCCATGTCCGCCCACCATTCTCCTTCTTTTCTGGTATCCAAAGGTGTTTGAAAGGGCTTGACCAGATCCCACCACCTTTGCGTAGTTTCATCGGCTGCCATCCTTTCCATATCAGCCCCGTAATCTTCACCTACATATTCAAAATAGCTAAATAGCAATCCATCCTTATAGTAAATCGAATAATTCTGGATGTTACACTCCTTAATCATCGCATTCACTTTCTCCCAGGGATGCGCATGATGATAGATATAATCCTCCAGCTTATCCGGTTTTACTGCAATCACAGATCCATATCTCTTCATGGAAATACCTCCTATCAAATCCGCTCTTTTAGTAAATCTTCTGTGCCTCGTCAAATAATGCCTTAATATTCTTAGGCGGAACATCCGGGAGGATAGCCTCATGGCTTGGAGAGATAATCAGTCCGGTAGGAAACAGGCTTTTCAATTCTCTTACCTTTCCCCTTACCTCCTCTTCACTGCCATGCACTAACAGCTCCTGTGTATCAACTCCTCCACAGAAGGCTACCTTCCCTTCAAATTTCTCCTTTAGGTTTTGAGGCTCCATGCCTGCCGCCAGGGCCTGAATCGGATGCACCACATCCACTCCTGCTTCTATCAAATCAGGGATAATATCTATAATAGATCCGCAGGAATGGTAAATCACTTTAAGCCCGTAGGAGTGGGCCTGTTCCACAAGCTTTCTGCAGCCCGGTATAACAAATTTTCTAACCATCTCCGGGGATATTATCAGCCCTCTTTGGCTTCCCATATCGTTTCCGATTAAAACTGCGTGGAGCTTTCCTTTGGTAGCTTCATAGAAAATTTTATTTGCCTTCAAATAGAACTCCAATACCTTCTCATTCACGGCTTCATAAATCTCCGGGTTAGCCACCATATTCATCAATGCAGTCTCCATGCCAAAGGCTGCACAGGCATCCTGGAAATGTGCCGACCACATGATCCCTAGGCCTACCTTGCCCTCCGGCGCGCTATCCGCCCTTCTTCTGCACTCCGCCACATCAATATATTTTTCCGGATCCGGCCATGGAAAGAAATCCAGATCCTCTAATTCCTCTGCCTCTGCGAAGCATCCCGGTGTTGTCAGCGTTCTTTCCTCCGCATCCACATCGCTTCCGTTCATATACCAATCAAAGGCCGCATAAATCGCACTTGCCGTCTCAGATCTGTAAGGTACCTCAACAGCATAAAAATCGTCACCAATCGCCAGCTTTAACTCATGAATATTCCTTACGCCATAATATTCAAATAGAGCCGGCTGGGCATGAATGTCCGGCATTCCTAACCAGGCTGCGGGCCTGTCTACAAGCCGTCCTTCTACTGTCGCATAAAATCTTTCTATACTATCCATAAGCTACCTCCTAATTTTTTAATAATTCTCTTAATAATTTTCTTCAACAAGTTTCTTTAATAAGTTTTTTAATAAATTATCCCTAATTATGTGCACGCTTCTGAATGCTGTTAATGATAACCGCCAGGAATATAACCAGCCCCTTAATAACACTTTGCATATATGCATTCACTCCCAGCAATACCATGCCGTTTGCCAAAATACCGACAAAAAGCAGACCAATTACGGTTCCTCCCAGCTTTCCTTCCCCGCCAGCCATATTAGTACCACCGATGATCGCACCTGCAATTGCATCCATCTCCCAGCCATTGGCGCAGGTAGGGTCTCCTGAGCGTACCTTGGAGGTCAGCAGAATAGCCGCCACACCGCACAGGGCAGAGGATATTACAAAAACCAGGGTTTTTACCCGTTCCACATTAATACCGGAAAGTCTTGCTGATTCCTCATTACTCCCGATCGCATAAATGGAACGTCCAAATGCAGTATATTTCATGATGTACACAAATACGGCGTAAAATACGATCATGTATAATACCAGAAAAGGTACACCGGCAACACTCTTTGCCGCAATACCTCCGAAGGCATCCGGTAAGCCTGCTTTCGGATATCCCCCGGTAATCGTTTGGGCCAATCCCCTAAATGCCTGCATGAGAGCCAGGGTTACCAGGAAGGAATGCAATTTTAACTTGGCGGTCACTCCACCTGATATAAACCCAATGACCGCACCAACGAGAACCACTAATATAATAGCTATCCAAATCGGGACTCCTGAAGCCATCAGCATTGCACCGATGACAGAGCAAAAGGCAACAATGGATCCAACACTCAAATCTATATTTCCGCTGATAATAATCATGGTCATACCAATTGCAACGATGGATTGAATTGATATTTGCTTTAAGATAGTCATGACATTGTTCAAGGTCAGGAATTTATCATTTGCTACCGTCAGGGTAATGATCATTAATACCAGAACTATGTACATTATATATTTCATCATAAAATCTTTTATCTTTATATTTCTCATCCTTCTGCCTCCAAACCTACAAGCCGAATCAGTCAGCCGATTCCCTTGTCATGTATTAAATTTACATTGCCTGCTTTCTAGTTGCATAATCCAAAAGGATATCCTGGGTAACCTCTTGATTGTCCAGCTCTCCTGTCTTCCTTCCCTGTGCCAGTACCATAATCCTGTCCGATACCTGTATTACCTCAGGAAGCTCGGAAGAGATCATAATAATACCCATGCCCTGCTCTGCCAGCTGGTTGATTAAGTCATAGATTTGGTTTTTGGAACCGATATCAATTCCTCTGGTAGGCTCATCCATAATCAGGATCCTTGGCTCCGTGGCCAACCACTTGGCAATAACAACCTTCTGTTGGTTTCCCCCCGATAAATTATGGGCCTTCTGTCCGCTATCCCTGCACTTTATTTTTAAGGACTGGATATATTCCTCCATCAACCGTACTTCCTTCTTTAAATCCAGTCCGATTATTCTCTTCAGCTTATCCAAAATGGTCATCCCCAAATTAGTATGCAAAGGCATATTTAGAATAAGTCCTTCTTCCTTCCGGTCTTCGGTAATGAATCCGATTCCGGCTTTTTTAGCATCGGAGGGACTATGGACCGCCGCCTTCCTGCCATTAATAAAGATCTCTCCGCTATCCTTTGGGTCTACCCCAAAGATTGCCCTGACCAGCTCCGTCCTTCCTGCACCGGCAAGCCCTGCAATACCCAATACCTCTCCTTTATGAAGCTGGAAATTAATATTTTGAAATTTGGTCCCCGAGGAGAAATTCTTGATTTCCATCAGCACTTCTTCTGTGGAGCAAGGCTTTCTCTTGGTCTCAACCATGCTGGTGCCGACCATGTTTTCTATAATAACCTTTTTCGGCGCATCCCCTATATCCATGGTCCTGATATATTTTCCATCCCTAAAAACTGAGATTCTATCTGCGATCACAGGTAATTCTTCCAGTCTGTGGGATACATAGATGATTCCAATTCCCTTTTCCTTTAAGCCCTTGACCACCTTAAACATATTTTCGATGTCATTGTCCGACAGGGACGCTGTCGGCTCATCCATAATCAATACTTTAATATCATTGGACAATGCCTTTGCGATTTCCACCAGCTGCTTTTGGGCCACGCTTAAATTGCCCACTATGGTTTCCGGCTTAATATCACTTTCCAGCCGGTCCAGGATCTCCTGGGCATTTTTTTCAATCTCCTGCCACTGGATCTTTTCCACCGGCCCGAATTGCTTTTTAATCAGCTTTCCAAGGTAAATATTCTCTGCCACGGATAAGGTATTAATCAGGCTAAATTCCTGATAAACAGCGCTGATCCCCAGCTTTCTTGCTTCAAAGGTAGATCTGACATGTATCTCCTTTTCTCCCAGATAGATGTGCCCTTCATCATTTGAATAGGCGCCTGTAATAATTTTAATCAGCGTACTTTTTCCTGCACCGTTTGCTCCTACCAGCGCATGCACCTCACCGCTCCTGAGTTCCAATTCCGCCTGATCCAGTGCAAGAGTACCGCCAAATCTCTTACTGACTCCTTTTGCACGTAAGATAGTTTCCGACATAAAAAACCTCCATTCTAACGAAGACTGCGAATTTGGGCATCAGCACAAATTTGCCATGTGAATCCGAAAGCATCCACACCATTACTTCTATTTTTTGCCCCTCATGACAGGAGGGATTCCAAACAGTTTGAAATCCCTCCCAGCCCTATTTTTATTCCACCAAGGATTTATGGTCTTCCACATACTTCTCTAATTCAGCTGTATCATCCTTTACGTAGGTTTTCAGCCCGATTAACATATTTTTCTCAAGCTCTTCTCCCTTGTAAGCCTTAACTGCATTTGCAATGGCATTATAGCCGATATCATAAGGCATCTGGGTTGTGATAGCCTGTAATTTTACGTCATCTCCCAGCATCGCTTTCGCAAGCTCAAGGCTCATATCAGTACCCATAATTACGATATCCTTGTTGCCGGTGTTTTGCATGTAAGCATTACAGCCCAGCAGGGAGGTCTGGTTCCAGGCCCAGAAGATATCAACATCCGGATTAGCTGTCATAATCTGCTCCGTAATATCCATTCCTTCATCCTGCATTTCAGCATCCTGCTCTGCAACAACCTCAAGTCCTGGTACATTTGCAATGGCCTCTTTGAAGCCGTTGCATCTTTCCACACCAACCTCATAGCTATGGTTACCGAGGATTGCAAGCTTACAGCCCTCCGGATAATTATCCTTTACATACTGTGCTACATACTCGCCGGTTAATTTACCAAGATCATAGTTTGATACGCCTACAAATCCATCTACCTCTGTATTTACCGTACAATTCCAGGCGATAACAGGAAGTCCTGCATCCTTTGCCGCCTCTACGGCTGCCACGGAAGCGTCTGCGGACAGAGGGCAAATAGCAAGGGCATCGGCTCCCTGGGCAACAAAGGTTGATACATTGTCTGACTCTTTGGAAACCTCATTATCAGAGCTGACAATATTAACCTTTACTCCCAGATCTGCTCCCGCTGCATTCATTCCCTGCATAACCTCGGAAAACCACTCGCCGGAAGTATTCATGATTACGGAACCAATTGTAATCTCATCCCCTGCTGCCTTCCCATCCGCTCCGGCAGCTCCCCCTTCTGTTGCTGCACCTGTGTCCGCGCTGCCCCCGGTCGCTTTTGAAGCACCGCTGCAGCCGCTTAAGCTTGCAATGACCATCGCAATACATACCATAATACTAAATACCTTTTTCATCTCTTTCCTCCATACATGATTGAATATTGAACCCGTTCTCTTAGTTACATCCCCATATTACTTCAAAAAAAGAAAGACATGAATTCAAAAAATTCATGTCTTTGTTCAAATAATTCATATTGGGCTAGTACTATCAATCATTTCTTCCAAAACAGACAGCCAAAGTTTTTCTGATTCAACTACCAGTTCTGATACAAACTTAATAAACAGCTTATAATGCACTTACTGTACAAACTCGTCCACATTATCCTCCGTCAGTATCTGTATCGGTGTTTTATACCATGGCCTCAGCTCATTCCCTTCCATGGCCCTGACAGCACAATAGACGCTGTATTTTCCCTCATATTCCGCGGATTGGGTTACAATGCCGGATATTTTGTGATCTTTTAATGCCTGTATATATTCCTCATCCTCTCCGATTCCGATCAGGCGGATCTGGTCTTCCTTTCCCATATCCACCATTGCTTCATAGGCTCCCAGGGCCATATTACTGTCATGGCAGTAAATCACGTCCAGGTCGTCATTCATTCTGATTAAATCATAGGCCGCCAGATAGGATTTTTCTCTGTTCCACTGCCCGCAGGTAATCCCAACTACTTCAATTGCAGGCTGCAGCTTGATGATTTCATAAAAGGCCTCTGTCCTGTATATCGCCGGGTCGCTGCCCGGGGCTCCCTCAATAATGCCGACCTTTCCACCTGCTTCACCCAATAGATCCATAAGAAGCTCCGCCGCAAGGGCTCCTTCCTCGGACATACTGGCACCGACATAGGTATCAATATATTCTGTAGATACCTGGTCTAATTTCATATTGAGGTTAATCACCGGGATTCCGGCTTTCTTTGCCGCCTTTACAGAGCCCAGCATGGATTTAGAATTGATTGGACAGAGAATAATTGCATCCACCTCCTGGGCAATCATCTCCTCTAACTGCTCCTGCTGTAATTCTGCATTCCAATCCGCATAATGCAATTCTACTTTTACCCTTTTCTCCTCTGCGGCCTCTTTGATATACTTATCTAAACGCACCAGGTATTCTGAATCCTCTGAGGCCAGGGCAACACCAATTATCCGTTCCCCGGTATCTCCTTTTTCTTTGGTAATCCTGGTTTCTTTTGCAGCTCCTGTTTCTTCATCCATTTGAATGGAATGCATGGCTATGATAATTCCGACCAATACTGCTGCTATTAACACCCCATAAAAAAATATCCTGCTCTTTGTCATATCAATACCCTCTAAGCTCTTCTATTCCTTAGGTGCCGGAATGGATATCACTACTGTTGTTCCTTTGTTTATTTCAGAGCTAATACTAACTCCGTAATTGTTGCCAAAATACATTCTGATCCGCTCATTCACATTCTTAAATCCGATGCCCGAACCTTTTTTTCCATTGGGTTCAATTTTTCCGCTCAGCAAGGCACTGCACTGTTCCTCGCCCATACCTATCCCGTCATCCGCCACCTCGATCCGGACCATATCCTCTTCCTGATAAGCGCGTATGGATATTTTTCCTTTTCCCTTTTTCTCCTTTATTCCATGATAGATACAATTTTCAACAATCGGCTGCACAATCAGCTTGATGGTCTTATATTTCCTGATACTATCCTGCACCTCGATGGAGTAATCAAATTTATTCACGTAGCGCATGCTCTGGATGGTCAGATAATTATTTACATGCTCCAGCTCCTCCTCTATGGTAAACATTTCTTTCCCCTGATTTAAGGAAAGACGGAACAGCTTTGCCAGGGCTTCTGTCATGGGCACCACATGGTCGTCCTTAATTTCAGCCATCCAGATAATCGAATCCAGGGTATTGTATAAAAAATGGGGATTAATCTGGCCTTGCAAGGCCTGCAGCTCCAGCTTCCTTTTTTCCTCCTGCTCCTTAATGATCCTGTCCTCCAGATTCTGCACCCGTTCAATCATATGGTTAAAGCTTGTGGTCAGATCCCCGATTTCATCCCTCCGGGGAGTCAGCCCAATCAGCTCCAGGTTCCCCTTATCAATGGTATCCACCTGCTTTTGCAGGCGCGAAATGGGATTAACAATATTGGTCATCATCACTTCCAGCAGGATCAGGGTTATGGATAGGATAATGATAAATACCCCTATAATCAATTTTACCGTGTTCACCAGGGATTCCTGCAGGGTATCCACCGGTGTCAGCATCATGACAATCCAGCCGGTTCCTTCCATCTGGTTATATACAATCTGATATTCCTTACCTGCAGCGGTATAAATCAGGTTTTCCCTTGTCCCGGAATTGATTGCCCCTAATAATTTATCCGACAATTCCAAGGAGAGCGCCTTTTCATTCCTTGCACCGGAGTCCTGCTCATAGATGGGATGTCCCTGCTCATTAATGACGCAGATCTTGCCCTCGGATTCATGAAAAATCCCATCGCAGATCTCCTTGATCCGGTTTAAATTCACATCAATCAAAATAACACCCAAAAAGGAACCATCCTTATAATTTCTTATCATCCTGCTGATAGAAACCGTATCATCCGTGTTTCCGAGCAAAAAGGAATGCTGCTGGGGTCCTGTTACCTTCACCTTATTC
>JARKQP010000305.1 GCA_029974875.1 Mobilitalea sp. | reverse complement strand
GATACATTATATCTGTGATGAAGAAGCAGAGTGGTATCCTGATATCCAGGATATTAAAAGAAAAATAACTCCAAACACCAAAGGCATTGTCATAATCAATCCCAACAATCCTACAGGAGCGCTCTATCCAAAAGAAATATTGGAGGAAATCGTTGAACTGGTAAGGCAACATAACCTGATTATATTTGCGGATGAAATCTATGACCGGCTGGTAATGGATGGAAATGAGCATATTGCAATTGCCTCCCTTGCTCCTGACCTGCTGACGGTAAGCCTTAACGGATTATCAAAATCACACCTGATTGCCGGTTACCGCTGTGGCTGGATGTGCCTAAGCGGCGACAAATCCCATGCGAAGGGATATATTGAAGGCATTAACCTGCTATCCTCCATGCGGTTATGTTCAAACGTTCCGGCACAATCATTAATTGAGGCGGCCCTGAAGCACACCGATGAGGCAAAGCAGCTGTTGGTGAAGGGCGGGCGTGTCTATGAGCAAAGGGAATACATATACAATGCATTAAAAGAGATTCCAGGGATCAGCGCGGTTAAGCCAAAGGCTGCCTTCTATATCTTCCCGAAAATTGAAACGAAGAAATTCAATATTCGGGATGATGAGAAGCTGGTACTGGATTTCCTCAAGGAGAAAAAGATCCTATTGACTCATGGAGGAGGGTTCCATTGGGAAAAGCCGGATCATTTCCGTATCGTATACCTGCCGGAAATAGGGCAGCTTAAGATAGCAGCAGATGCATTAAAGGATTTCCTGGCTAACTATATACAATAGAGATGTAATCAATACATAACACGCATTGAAAATATCCAGAGGTTGACAGTAACGGGCAATTAAAACTATACTGGTATTAAGAGGCTTGTATATTGCCATAGAATAATATATTAAGCTAAAAAAGAAGGAAGCAAGGGGGAGGTAGGGATGGAGTATTCAAGCATGAAGGGCGTCAAAAATCCAGTTTCGCGGATTATATACGGGGCTGCAATACCGCAAATGTGGAGCGGAGGAGATGCAGCAGAGACCTTGGACTGCGCTTATCAGGCAGGGATAACAGCCTTTGATACGGCAAGGGGCTATGGGGGTAGTGAAGCCTCCTTAGGAGACTGGGTAGCAAAGCGTGGGAACCGGGACAAAATCACGATTATTACCAAGGGCTGCATGATTGATGGAACAGACATTAAAATCACACCAAAATTAATCAAAGGTGAACTGGAAGAATCCCTAAAAAATTTGAAG
>JARKQP010000814.1 GCA_029974875.1 Mobilitalea sp. | reverse complement strand
TTCTATGGTGAATTTATCGGTAAGGAGCTGGTGGAAATTACCCGTAAAATGTTTCCGCTTTCCCATAAAAGGGAGGATACTTATATTGCCGGGCTTTCCATGGGAGGATACGGGGCAATCCGTAACGGGTTAAAATATCACGGTACCTTTGGCTGTATCGCGGGATTGTCCTCCGCTTTGGTTTTGGAGGGTATGGATAAGAGAACCGATAATGTCCCCTTCTTCATCGAGGGAAGGAGCTATGCAGAAAGCTGCTTTGGCGACCTGTCGAAATTGGCAGAGAGTGATATGAACCCCAAATGGCTTGCGAAGAAGCTGGTAGAGGAAAAAGCGGACATACCTAAGATTTATGTGGCCTGTGGTACCGGTGATACACTGTTCGGGGCAAATAAGGATTTTTATGGCTATCTAAAGAGCCTGGGGATTGAGGCTGATTTTGAGGAAGGTCCGGGTGCCCATGAGTGGGACTTCTGGAACACTTATATTAAAAAAGTTATCGACTGGCTGCCCCTGGAGCAAAATGGTATGGGCATCAACAGCGGTAATGTCGGTGTCTAGGGTACTGTCTCATTCATGATTAGACTAACAGCACACTAGGATTAATTGTTCCATAGAAGGAATTAATAGCTTCAGCTGGCTATAAGCTTGACTGATGGTGGGCTGGAATTACTTGAGACATGGAGTCAGGACATGGCAGAGGAAGAGTGCTGTGTCCTGATATTTTTATGGGTTGGTTACCCCTGGTGAAAATTACAGAATTATTAAAAGTTATGGTCCAGTAGCAAGAGTTATTATTGATATTATTGGAAATATGGTTTAATATAAGTTATGGGAAGACACTTTTCGGCTTCTCATAAAAGGCGATGTTTTGCGCCGTGCATTCTAATAGCAGGAACCCGTTTTTGCTCCTGTTGTTTATTATCGGAACATTTCTTTTGTTCTGATAATATAGATTTATCAGAACAAAAGAAAAGGAGAACTTTATGAAAGGAACAGTAGTATCATCTTGGGTTTTATCCTGTCGGGCTTTATTTGGAAATGAAATTGTTGATAAA
>JARKQP010000813.1 GCA_029974875.1 Mobilitalea sp. | reverse complement strand
CCCAAGTACGGAGGAATCAAACCCGGTATAGGTAAACCCGGTGTAAGTGATTTCCCTATGGGTGTCGCGGTAGATTAAGATGACCTGGAGGTTTAAGTCCGACCGGTATATTACCCGGTTCCCACCGTTCCTGAGCTGTGCCTCGACCCCGGTCAGCGTCCTGCTGCAGACCGGGCAGCCCTTGGGGTATTCATGCCGTGAATATACCGTGTGGCAGTAGGGGCAGGTGACTAGCCCTTCCTCAAGCACCGTGACATGCACACTCGTTACGGCACTCTTATAATATATGGGCACGTCAAATTCGCCCGTGTTATCGGCCGTAAAATCTGTGCCCCAGCCATCCACCTCTTCCGTGTGTCCGTCCCTGAAAGTTGCAGTTACTGTTATAGGCAGTTCCCCATAGCGTTCTACCGTCATGTTTTCCGGTGACGCCGATATGCTGACTACCTCGGAACGGCAGACGGGGCATCCGGGATCCGTCCCGTCCGGATCCAGGGAATAGATGTTCCCACAGACCGGGCAGGTCTTCCCGCTGCCGACAGTGACCATGACATGGGCTGTGAAATCATCATAGGTGACCGTCACGTCCTGCAGTCCCATTTTTTCCGGGTCATAGTCACTGTCCCAGCCGCTGAGGATTCCTGTCCTCCCGTCCCGGTAATATGCCGATACCGTTATGGGCAGAGTCTCCCCCTTCCTTACCGTGACTTCCCCAGGGGACACACTGATGGCCACAATCGCCCCTGAGCAGGTAGGGCATCCCCAGTCCACGTCATCGTCGTCCAGCTCATAGACCGTGCCGCAGACCGGGCAGGTAGCCGTAAGCCTGGTGACCTTTACATTCACCGTGGTGCTTCTGCTCACACCTTCTTCCAGATAAGATAGGGTCACAGTCTGAGCTCCCAGCTGCTTGGCGTCAAACCCCAGTACGTTAAACCCGAACACCTGGCTGCTTGTCCCATCACTATAAGCGGCCGTCACGGTGAAGGACGGATCCGTATACCTTTCTACTTCCTGGTATTCAGGTGTCACCGTAATGCCCGTAAGCGTCTTGCGGCTTTTCACGGTAACCGTCACCGTACAGGATCTCGTCCCTGTTGTTTTTGCATTGCCTACCAACCCGTAATAGGTAAGCGTAACCATCTGTGTACCCACGCTGTTACTGTCATAACCGGATGCGGTGCAGCTGACTGTCTTTACCGAACCGTCCATCATCGTGGCTGTTGCCGTGGTTATGATAGGATCCCCCTTATATACGGTCTGTACGGGATTTGTCGGTGTCAGGGAGGTTACCACGTCACCGCAGTCCAGGGTGACATCCTCCGTAAGGCCGCAGCCATTCCATTGGTTGGAAGGTCCGGCTTGGTATGTACAAAGGCTTACCTGGCCATAGGCATATATCCTATTCAGGCCGCCGGCAAGGGTAGAATATCCCGCATCTGCCCTGTACCCTATTACAGGTTGTCCGTAAACAAAACCATAATTATAAATTTGATTTCCCCAATCATCATACGTTATGAAGTGATTTGTATAAGGCTGTTTAACAAGTGGGCAGACCTTGGCAAAAGTGGAGTTTTTATCCTTAATTAAAGAATAAAAATAATCAGCCATATTAGTTATACTGCCTAAATTCGCCAGATCATTGATTGAAAAATAATTTTTTGTAAAATGTCCGTCAGCAGACTTCAAAGTGCAGGGGGGCATATTCCCACCATAGATCGACGAATAAACATAACTTGGTACGGTAAGGGTAACCTCATAATCAAAGACAATGTTATTTTCCAGCAGCCGGGGATAAAGCTTTATGGTAATGTATGTTTCTACATCAGTAGAGTAGCTCCAACCACCGGGGCTGGATGTAACACCCATGGTTGTCTTATAATTGTACGTGAGCCTTAAATCCTGGGGAACACTACAAGTTACTCCGCCATACCTATTTATAATCTCGGATGCCCAAACATTGATTCTATAATAATAAAAACTATAGTCGTAATTGAAGTTGCCACCACTATACTCTGGCACCCCATTAGCACGGGCCCGTGCATAGTCATAGATCTGTATGGTATCATAAAGTCCGTTGTAAGGGCCATTCAGTCCGACCGGGGTATGCCCATATGAATTAATGTGGCTGTGATAACTCCAGCATCCCCCGACTATAGTTCCAAGTGAGAAACCCTGCGGTAAACCCTGGGCACCATAAGCATATGTTACATCATAGGGTACATTGGTATCGACAATCCCGTCACCATTATCGTCTTTGTTATACCCGCAGGTCCAATAATACCCGGTCACAACTTTGTCCCTGCCTGCTACACGGTAGCCTTCCAGTCCACAGTTAGGGCATCCCCCGTGCCACCCGCCGGTAGGTTGGTTGTTTGCCCAGCTTTGCCCTTGCCAGGTATACATAGTATGGCAGCTGGCACACTCTCCTTCCCAATACCTATCAGTTATCCATACCTGGCAATTACCGCTATGGGCGTGATAATGGGTATAGACCGGTTTTGCGGTATGCCTGTGTCCTGCATAACAGGCATCCGTGTGGACATGGGAATCCGTACCTGAAGAGAGAAGCTCCGTGGTATATTTTTTTGCGTCGTCTGCCTCCGTGTTCTTCGCCACAAAAGTTAGGGGTTCTTCTCTTTCTACCACTTCCTTCCCTGTCACCGGGTGGGCAATTTCCAGGCCAATGTCATAGGAGTCACCTGTCTTCCCTAATTTTTCAAGATATTCTCCGTACATTTTGGCCGTAATATACCCCTGGTGCCTCACCCTATCCGCAAATTCAGCAGAACGGACATCCACCCTGCCGTGCACGATTTCCTCCTGGCTCTGGGCTATATATTGGAGAGGAAGCAGGACAACCAGAATTACCGCTGTCAGTATTGCCACAAACCTTAAAACCGGATCCATATCTCCCCTCCCATCATTCCTTCATCTGGGAGCAGTTCCTTTATCAGTGAGCTGCAAAAAATTGCTTCTCCCCGGTATATGTAATTCCTCTTAAGCTTTTCAGCAATGAGGAGTATTTTCTCCCTATCCTCTCTTTTCAAAAATATTTCATAAGCTGAGCGTACCCTGACGTAATTCATGTCACCGCCCCAGCCTTTAAAGTATCTTCCCATGCTTTTTAGCATTCCACTGTCCTTAATCGTTGTGTCATTTCGCAGGATGCTTATAAAAAATTGTTCCGACAAAATTACGTTCCTGATCACTGCAGGAACCTTATCCATTACGGGATAAAACTGGTCGAGACACCTACAGGCCTTTTCCCATTTTCTTTGATCCATATAATGGTAGCATTCCAGGATTTTATGATACCCGATCAGGGAATTGGTAAGATCCGCATCCATCGGGAGGGTCAACAGCTTCGCGTCCATTTCCCCATACACCTTTCCTTCCATCAGCTCCAAAGCCAGCTGCAGCTGAGCCCGGTTACAGGCACGTGCCAGCGTATCCCGTTTCATGTCAGCTAATACGCTTCCGTCACTGGCAGCTCCGCTTTTCCCATTTGGAATTAGGTTTATCACAGCAAAGCCTATCCCGTAAAATGAAAATACCATTAGTCCAATGGCATGCACCTGGGGTATGCATTCCCAGGAAAGCCATAGGAGATTCATAGCTATAGCTGCCGTCAGCGCGTTTAATATTACTCCTCCTATGGTAACGAGCACATAGGGATATGCTTCCTTATCCGGCGGCAGCATAAGGCATTGCCCAAAGGCTCCAGGACTTCTTTGATATTTTATCACGCATCTTTTTTCCTCTTTGACCACCGCGAAGGAAAATATCCTAAATACCAGGAACCGGTAGCCTGTTATCCTTCCAAAGACATAGTGCCCCAATTCATGCAGGATCGTCTGTGCCACAAAGGTAATGACCAGGTAGAAAAATGACCAAAATACCAGGCTCGTCATCCATCCTCCTTCCTTATCCTATGACGGACCGGTAGACCACCTCCTTTATGTTCCCCTGTCCGTCATAAACATAGCTTTTCTTATAATTTGTCCGGCTGATACCATATTCCGGTATATCTTCGGGATCGTGCTCCCTTCTGCTGATGGTAAGTCCGTCTATGTTAATATCATATTCCAGAGCACCATACAGGGTAGCAATGAGCCCTGCATAAGTTACGGTTTCCATTTCGTCCGGATTGTACTGAATATAGACCTGCCTGTCCCCATAGCCCTGGCCGGACACGCTTTCCAGGGTTACCAGGTATTGTTTTGAATGGAATATCAGGAGAATGTCCCTATGCAGAATACGATTGCAGAAAAAGCCAGGTATATCAGTTTATTCACATTGTTCATTGGGTACCCGTCTTTCCATGCTGGAGATTCCAGCATCCATTTCCTTTTGTCTATTTCTGTGTAAATATGATTCCCAGGATCACTCCATTTTCATTTTTCACCACATCTCCCTGAAAATTTGCGGTAGGCTTTATATATCTGATATCCGCAAAGGAGGTGAGCTTGCTAAAATATTCATTATTTGTGTATGTATTCGTACCATTGCCCGTTGTTACCGTTATATAGACCGGGGCAATATCCGTATCCCCATACCCTCCAAGGTTCTTACGGATACAATTGATAACCTCGCTTCCGTCCACGGCGGCTCCATCAAATTTCATTATTCCGCCATCCTTTATGTCATTGGCAAAATCCTGCAGCTGTCCCATAGCATTACCGCTTATATCCTTAGCCATTCCGGTGGCTTGAAAACCCAGCCATACAATGGTGCAGGTTATAATGACTGTTGCCGCCAGAAGCAGGATTTTAGTCGCTTCCGCTAAGTGGTTTGTCCCCATGCTTTAACCCTTCCTCCCTATTTCTGCTGTTCGAACCTCAGGCATACAATGTTCCCATTCCCATCAAGGTAGGAGGCTCCTAAATAATTTGCCGCCCTGTTGATATACCCATATTGGGAATGATCCGCGACAGGCTCCAAATCAGCCCCATCCTTGGATAAGGTAAGCTTTCCATAATCAAAGCGGTAGTTATATGCCCTGGTTGAGCCGTCAAGAGTTGCAACCTCAATTGCAAGATAGTCATCTTCCCCTGCTGCTTTTTTTATAAGGCTGACTACCTCGCTTCCCTTGATAAGGCTGCCCTCATATAGGGACAGATCAAGATCGGAATAGTCTGATGCCATACTTGTAATTTGACCGGAAGCGGTATTAATTCCTGCCCTACCGGTACCAGTTATCTTAAAGCAGGTCCCACATACCAGGATCGCTATCATTGCAGACGCAGCAAGCAGAATTATTTTTGCAGAATCCGTTAGATTCATGTTTTTCACTGTTACACCCGTGCCTTTCACTTTTTGATGACCTATCCAAAAAGTGAATAGGCCTTAATAAATAGTTTGAAAGTGACTTTCTTTCAAACTTCACCTTCCCTGTACCGGTCTCAGTTTTGGACGAATTCGATGCATATGATGATATTGTTCGCATCCTTATATACCTTTCCGGAAAAGGCTGCCTGGGGATTGATGTACCATTTATCGGCTTTTTTCGTGGTCAGCTGTCCGTCAGCACTGCCCTCCTTTTTTGTACCTAAGGTTGCCTCGGTGATTGTACCTGACGTTGTTGCCTCATTAAAGGTATAATTGTAGTCCCTGTTTTTATCTGCTTTTGTGCTGACCCGGATTGCTACATATTCCTCTGAATTGACCACCTTCTTGATCAGGTTTACGACCTCACTGCCCTGGACTGTTGTCCCGTCGTAAATTGCCTTGTCGATATCAGAATACTGGCTTGTCATGCTATTTAGATTATTGGTTGCCGCATTCACAGAGGATTTTCCCTCATTGGTTATCTTAAAGCCTACCGCACATAAGACACATACAATGATTACCGTTGCTACAAGGATCAATACCTTGGTTGCTTCACTTAAATTATTTGTTTTCATTCGGTTCACTCCTATTTTTTATACGTTTATATGTTTATATGTTTTTTGTTTTCATGCTTTTGTTTTCATGCTTTTGTTTTCATGCTTTTGTTTTCATGCTTTTGTTTTTATGTTTTTATTTTTATGCTTTTATTTTTATACTTTTATTTTTATGCTTTTGCTTCATGCTTTCGCTTTATATGCTTTCGCTTTATACTTTTTGTTTCATGCTTTTTGCTTTTAAATTGTGGTTCGATCACGAATCTGTCCCACTTAATAAGTATTCATCATCTCCTGAAACATTGCCAGGGCGTCTATACTGGTTACGACCATTGGCAGGATCAGATAAATTAATACCAATCCGGCGGGGAGGTAGGACAGCAGCTGGGCTCTATCCGCCCTCTTCTGTACGAGGATTTCATTCTCAAGCTTCCTCCGTTCATGGTAATTCTCCCTATCCGCTGCAATTTCATCAAAGGCTTTATAAATTGCCACATCATCACAGCGGATTAGATTACCCACCAGCCTCTTGAAGGGCGGGGAGGCTTCCCCTTCCTTCATCCTCTCCAATGCCTCCACATCCCCACTGTTATAATCATTGATACATTCCTGGAGAGGCTGTTTGAATACAACTGCGAACAATTCCATCTCCTCCAGGAGATTCTTGACAGTGATATGGTCACAGTACATCAGCATGTAGATAATGGCATTCAGCTGGTTTACCTCGTCCTCCATGTTCAGCTGCCGGACACTCTTTTTATAAAGGATCAGCCAATAAGGAAGGTAAAAGGCAAGCATCCCGATACCAACACAGGCAAGCAATTCATACCACCGGAAATATTCCAGGTGATACTTCTGTATCCTGTCCATCACCTCATCAGCTATTACAGCATTTAGCTTTTCCTGATAAAAGGTTCCCTGTCTGATTAACTCTTCCAGGATCTCAGCTTGCTCTAAGCCCTTCTTCCCGAGATAACGTGACACATATACAAGAATTGTCTCTTTTATCATTTCCTTCTGGGATTCATTTACCGTTACAATTTCCTTCGGAAGCTCTGGAACCTTGTCGGTCAGATTGTGTCGGTTGACCCCATGGAGGTAGACAAAGAATAGTATCATTCCCAAGCTTGCCACAATGGCAAAGAGCATCCTCTTTAACAGCAGCTGCCTCGGGGTAATTGCTTCCCCCAGTCTTTTTAAAACTACCTGTAGCCTTGCCATCCTGGAATAATTCTTCTCAGTATAGTTATCTAAAGCTCTGTGCAGAATCTCCAGCTTTTCCAGCTTCTTTAGCACTCTATGCTCCTGGGGCGGCTGTACCTTCATTTCCTTTAGGTTATTGTTTAATATGTAGATTAGCAGTGCCGTCAGGAGCACTAGTGTGACATAAATAATGCCAGGTCTCCCGTTATAGAAGCTGTCCATCTCTGGCAGCATGGATAATCCATAGCTTTTTATCGCATCAATTGGGACACAGACTGCAATTGCCACAAAGGTAAAGCCCGAGAATTTATACCTGATTTTCTTTATTTTGAGCACCTCATTATGGATCTCTTTTTTCAGGTTGTCCAGGTTTGCCGTAAACAGATTACGCCCCTTCACCTCCTTATCCCCATATTCTATGACATTTACACAGAGGGAAAGGAACATTTTCATGTAGCGGTTATGCATCGTGGCATTATAAGCAGCCACCGCCTCTTTTAGGGAACTGGATAGGATAACCTCATAGATTTTTTTCCCATGCTGCTTCATCTCAAGGCTTTTGGTATCCTGCAGGGCAAGCAATATGGC
>JARKQP010000779.1 GCA_029974875.1 Mobilitalea sp. | reverse complement strand
ACTTTATTTAACCAAATATAATTGCGAAAACGTTTGTTCTAATCAATATTGTCAATATATTTGCATTTATTTGATATAAATATCATGGATTTAAATAGAATTATTGTCACGGGGAACTATAATACCGATATGGTAATCGCTCAATCGTTATCGACCGACATAGATCCAACCCTTATCGGCTGATAACAGACAGACCACGGACAATCTTTTCCAGGAGGTTCGGGATATTAAAAACAACGACTGATTATTTTCAATATACCATATTAATTTAAACAATTAAGAGAAAAATGAAATGAATAAAAAAAAATTAAATCTATGGAAAGGAACCTTATTCATGTTAGTATGGATATCTTCCGTGTGTCTGTTCGCTCAAAACATAACCATACAGGGAACGGTTACTGATACCAAAGGAGAAGCCCTAATTGGAGTATCTATTCAGGTTTCAGGAAAAACAACCGGTACTGTTACCGATACAAATGGCAGATTCACTTTAACCAATATCCCTTCAAACAGCATATTAGAGATCTCCTATTTAGGCATGATCTCACAAACCATTGCCTTGAATGGAGAAACGATATTGAATATTATTCTTCAGGAAGACATTGAGACTTTAGAAGAGGTAGTGGTCGTAGGTTATGGCACTGTAAAGAAGAAAGATTTGCTTGGCGCTGTATCTGTCGTCAAAGAGGATGCCTTGGCAGAACGTGTATCGGGTAATATAGTAGAGTCTATGCGTGGACTGACTTCAGGCGTAAAGATCACATCAAGTGGTCAGCCGGGCTCTAATGCTTCTATTATTATCCGCGGTCTGGGAAGCTTAACCAATAACAATCCTTTATTTATTATTGATGGAGCTTACGGCGGCAGTGATCTGGGTGTGAATGTGGAAGACATAGAATCTATTCAAATACTGAAAGATGCATCATCAGCCGCAATTTACGGGTCGAGGGCAGCGAACGGGGTTGTAATCGTTACCACCAAACAAGGGAAAGAGGGACCTCTGAAAGTGAAATTCGACTCGCAGTTGACACTCAACTGGCTACCTCGCTATGATCTGATGGATGCCTCCACTTATAAGATTTATAATGACCGGGCTTATGAAGAAGCAATTCTGGCCGGAGTCGGTGGAATCACAAAACGTCAGAATCATTTCGACGGCGATACGGATTGGCAGGAAGAGATGCTGGGGACGGGCATGTTACAGAATTATAATATTTCACTATCCGGAGGTTCTAACACTGTAAAGTATTACACGTCGTTAAATCGTATGGTAGACGACGGAGCACTGTATCGTACAGGATATGACAAATATGGATTCCGTCTTAATACAAGCGGACAGAAAGGAATATTTTCTTATGGCGAAAACTTCTATTATACCAAATCAAACAGGACGCTGCTGAATGGCAATCCGTGGTATGATTTTATCTTTATGCCACCCACAATTCCGGTATATGATGAATCGCACACAGGTGGATATGGTTATGGAAATGTTGACCGGGCTAATTCTTATGGCCGGAATCCGATAGCAATGCAGGATTTAATGGAACGAAACAATGAAGAAGAATACCTGACCGGTAACGTCTTTGGCCAGGTATCGCTTTTCAATATGCTTGATGCCAGGTTAAATGTTGCTTATAAAAGCTATATGGGTGTTACCAATACCTTACGCAAAAAAGGAAACTGGGTTATGGGACAAGGAGATGATGCAGCGCATTTAGGATATAACAGCGCACAGAATCATGATATCCTGATAGAGCAAACCTATAATTTTAAACATAAGTTTGGCAAGCACGATGTAAATGCCTTAGGCGGCATCACTTATAATAAATTCCACGAAGAAGTCCGCTGGATCACCAAATTAGATCCGTTAACAATCGGGGATAAATATATTAAATCGCTTGATGCCGCAACCGGCAACACAACCGCAGGAGGAAGTTACGGAGAATCTGCACTGATATCCTACCTCGGACGGATCAATTATTCCTATGATGACAGATATCTGACACAGATAACAGCCCGTCGTGATGGGACTTCGCGTTTACCCAAAGACAAACGTTGGGGAAATTTCCTTTCCGTCTCATTGGGATGGCGTATCAGTGGGGAGGAGTTCTTTGATGTTCCGTTTATTGATGATTTGAAGATACGGGCTAATTATGGTACACTGGGGAATAGCAGTATTGGATATTGGGATTATCAGTCGACCATTAATACCGCTCCCCGGGCAATTATGGGTAATTCGGAAACAAAAGAGATCGGAATGATCCAGTCCCGATTAACCAATACCGATCTCGTTTGGGAGAAGAAAACCACAGCCAATGCCGGCTTTGACCTGGTAGGACTGAATAACCGGTTACGTTTTTCAGCCGAATATTTTTATTCAAAGAGCGGAGACCTGCTGGTGTATCTTCCTATTTTGATGAGCTCCGGAAATGAAGGAGGATCGCCTGCTGTGAATGCCGGGAGCCTGGAAAACAGAGGAGTTGAAGTAGAGATCGGATGGAATGATAAAGTGGGAGATTTTTCCTATTCAGCCTCGTTGAATGTGTCGCATTTAAAGAATAAGGTGATAGATCTGGGATACGGCCAGACAGTCTATTACACCGATTTGGCTAAAACAGAAATTGGGCAATCGCTTGGAATGTGGTATCTGTACAAAATGAATGGTATCTTCCAGTCGGGAGAAGAGGTCCGCAATTATACAAATTCGGAAGGAACAG
Organism: Mobilitalea sp.; assembly: GCA_029974875.1. The sequence continues at coordinate 6,131 of JARKQP010000779.1, read as the reverse complement.
TAATCCAGCCGAATGCTTTGCCTGGTGATATTAAATATGACGATTATAACGACGACGGTATTATTTCGTCGGACGACCGTCAGATTGTAGGGAATCCCTGGCCCAAATTAGAAATGGGATTGAATCTCGGAGCTTCTTATAGAAACTTTGATCTGAAGATCAATGGTTATGGACGATTCGGACATGACATCTGGAATGGATCGACAGCAGCGGCTGGTGATTTTGCCAATAATCAAAACAACTTTAATGGTCTCAGACCCTGGACACAGGAATATCGTTCGAACGATCGCCCACGTATTGTATATGGGGATTCCCGAAATAGTCGCGGTGACCAGAGCCGCTGGTTGGAAGATGGCTCATTCTTCCGATTAAGCGATATTACTTTGGGCTACTCCATTCCAGCTACCTTTTGCGAAAAGTTTGGTATAGACAGAGTTCGTGCATCGGTAACCCTGCAAAACATGGTCACATTAACCAAATATTCCGGGTTGGATCCTGAATTTGCAGATGGCGGTATCTTTACCATAGGGGCAGACAATTGCTCATTCCCCAATCCCCGGGCTGTTCAATTTGCCTTATCATTTACATTCTAACGAAAATAAACAGTTTTAATCGTATGAAACGAGCATATAACTCATTACACCCATCAACATGAATTACGAAGTAATCGACGCAGTCAATATTGCGAGTTCCATACACTATAATGTAAAAAATAAAATAATCGTATGAAAAAGATAATCAATTATATATTATGTCTTATCCTGGTAGTGTGCGTATCGTGCGATGCCTCTCTACTGGATATTCAAAATGAAAACACCCTGAGTACGGGCGTATTCTGGAAGACTGAGGCTGATATTGAAGCCGGCGTTATTTCCATATATGGGATGTTCTATCGTCAGGGTACATGGACAAGGAATATTTACACGCAAATGATAGGTATGGCGGATGAGGGTGTAAGTTATGCCGGTTGGACAGAACTGAATGAATATACCAAATTTATTTTTACCAATTATAATTTTGGAGAAACGAATGTGAAGATATGGAGAGAGCATTATGTGGCTATTTTCCGTGCCAATCAGGTATTGGATAACATAGAGAATATCACATTTGCCAATGACACCCATAAACAGGATTTAATAGGGCAAGCCAAATTTATGCGTGCTTTCTATTATTTCTACCTTACTATGCTTTGGGATAATGTCCCCCTTGTATTACAGACATCATCTGCAGCCGACCGCCCCATGCAAGCTACGCAAGAGGAAGTACTTACCCAGGTAGAAGAAGACCTGAAAGATGCTGTCAGCAAGCTTCCTCCTACACGTGACGCAAACAATACCGCTCGTCCTACAAAAGGTGCAGCCTACGGATTGCTTGCCAAAGCTTATGCACAACATCATAAATGGGAAGAAGCGAAAGAGTGTCTTGAATGGCTTATCGACGGCGAAGGGAAAAGCTACTATGATCTGGTACCTGACTGGGAAAGCAATTTCAGTAACTATACGGAAAACAACAGAGAGGCGCTGTATGAAATACATTTCTCTCTGGTGAACCGGGTAGGATTCGACCAGACCGATAATTACCTGGATCCGAATGCGCAATTAGGTACTCAAATCGAAATGAATGCAGCACCTCCGGGTATTGGCTGGAACAATATAGAAGCAAGGCGTTGGTTGGTAGATTACTTTAAGCGCGAAAAAACAACCGACGGGAACTATGATCCCCGCTTATTTCATACCTTGTGGTATGACGGCGCATCATCCGATTTTCCGGAATATCCTGACCAATTGATTTATGGAGCGCCCTGGAACAGCGATTGGGGGAACCGTGTCTTTATCAGGAAATACAGCACGGATGCTATGCCGTTGTATTATTGGAACGATAATAACTTCCGTTCGTTGCGCTATGCGGATATGCTGCTACTTTACGCCGAAGCACTCAATGAACTGAGTGCCACACCGCCTGCCAAAGCCATTGAATGTGTCAATCGGGTACGTAATCGCGTAAACTTACCGAATATACAAAACAGCACCTATTATAATGGTACTCAGATAACGGGCAATAAAGATGCTTTCCGTGAACATTTAAAAATTGAGCGTGCCCTTGAGTTGGCTATGGAGTGTGTGCGGTGGATCGATTTGAAACGCTGGGGAATAAATAATGAAGCGACATTGAATGAGTTAAAAGCACGTGATTCGGACTTTAATAATTTCATTATTGGCAAGTCTATACGTATGCCTATCCCGCAAAGTGAGGTTGACAACAATCCTAATTTAAATCAGAATGATAAATACTAATTGAAAATCTACAAATTATGACCAATATAAAATATTTATTAGGAACATTCGTGCTACTTTTGATGCTTTCCGGATGTAATGATAATGATTCCAGTTATGTAATCGAATCAGACCCCAACCGGTTTGGAGTGTATCCGGTAGCGATCCCTGTGAGTGCCGAAGGAGGAACGTACGAACTGACAATAACCGGAAATGAAGCATGGACCATCGAATTAACCGAATCCAACAGTTCAGCTGCTGATTGGTGTACACTAAGCGAGACTACGGGGAATGGCCAGAAAGTAATCACTCTCTCTGTTACTCCAAGCACTTCTTTTGTAAAATTGCGATCGATCATTATAAACGTTAAGTCGGATGACAGAGTGCTGAGATCAAAAGTTCTTCAGGAAACCATGGTACTTGGCGAAGACGAAGTGTTGATAAATGGTATGGTATGGTCTACCAAAAATATTGGTGCACCGGGTACATTTGCCTCTTCACCGGATGATCCGGGCATGTATTATCAGTTTAATCGGAAGATAGGCTATCCCAGCGGTCCGCAAGGTGATCCTGCACCGGAAAACTGGCCGGCCAGCTATACAAACGACGGAACAGATTGGCTTCCTGAAAACGATCCCTCTCCCGAAGGATGGCGTGTCCCTACCGCCGCAGAGATGGTAGCACTCTGGGAACTCGGAGCAACATGGGTATCAAAAGCGCAAACCGGATTTAACGTGGACGGCTTAATTATAGGTGTTCCCGCATCCATCGCAGCGAATGCCAACAAAGATAATCTGAAACAATTGGGTTGCCTGTTTCTTCCGCAAAGCGGATGGCGTAACGAAACCGGGATGGTCGATCGTGGATGGCTGTGCGCTGTTCGGACGGGCACATCATTAAGTCCCACACATGGCGGTATGTCTCTGGGAGATGCCGGAGGTTACCGCGACGTATGGGGCTGGGGTGACGGACAAAAAATACGTGCAGCCATGATCCGGCCGGTGAAAGATATTCAGGTAGAAGACTAACTAATTAAGCATTCGGAATGAAATCATTTTTTATCTGTTTTATTGTAGTTCTGCTTTGTGGATGCCAAAGCAGAACTGCGAGCGAGAGGCCCCTCACTATTATCCCTCAAATCAGATATGAATTCAGTGGCGGTGCAGGGCATTACAACTATGCCCCCAGCGTCATACAGGATCAGTATGGGATCCGTTATGGATTTATATGTGAAAACCGTGATCCCTTCGAAATAGTAGATTATGTATACCTGTATAAGGGAATCCCTACTGCCGATGGTTATGTATGGCAACCCGGTACTCAGATTATTGCTCCCTCCGAAACAGGCTGGGACAACTGCCATATCTGCGATCCGGATGTCCGCGAGTTTAAAACCACATATAAGGGAGAGACTTACAATTGGATTATGACCTATTTAGGTGTTGACCAATGGGACAGTAAACATAATCAGATCGGACTGGCCATTTCCAAAAACATTGAAGGACCCTATATTAAATTCGATCGTAATCCCTTGATACCATACGAAGACAGAACAAAATGGGGAGTCGGGCAAAGTACGACAATTGTCAAGGATTCCACGACCATCCAATTATTCTATAGTTCCACGACCGGGAATGGCAGATTTTGCATGCGTGAAATCAAAATGAATGATCTGGATAACATCGTGATAGGAGAAGAGAAGCCGATCCGTTTTATGGGATCCAACAATTATCCGGCCATGTCTGATAAGAATATATATATGGTTTCAGAGATGCGTGTTGGTCCTATCGAGGAAATACCTACCTGGGTAGGCGATGTCTCTCGTTTAGCCTATATGCCAAGAACGGAAGATATGTTTTCCGAAGAGAATCGTTGGATAGAAATCGGACATGTCGGACCTGAAGAATCGGGTTTCCCGAGAAATCATAATCCCGGTATTCTGACCGATACCAAAGGATATATGCTGAATGATGACGAGCTCATAATGTATTTTACTCCGGCCATGACAGGAGAAAACTGGCTGTGGTCTTATGATCTGTATTCAGCAACATTTAATCTCAAAAGTTATTTTAAATGAGAAAAACTCTATTTCTAATGTTGTGTCTTGTTTATATCATTGCCTTCCCAAAAGGGAAGACAATGGCACAACGGCATAATATTCCTGTAGTGGTCATTACCGATTTATATCATCCTTATCAGGATCCGGGAGACAATATGGATCTTATTATGGGGTTCGGCTTACCTGATGTTGACCTGAAAGCTGTGCTTTTAGATATTACAGATGCTTTCAGAAAGGATACGGCCGACCATCCGACATTATGGAAAGATCCGCGAGGACCGAGAGAGGCCGGTATCATTCCGGTGGAACAACTAAACTATATTTTCAATAAAAAAGTACCTTATGCACTCGGTCCGTTATCCATGATGAAATCGGAAGAGGATAAGATGGAAGATTTACCTGATTATGAACAAGAAGCAATTTCATTACTCATAAAAATATTAACAGAATGTGAAGAACCCGTTGAAATCCTTTCTTTTGGTTCGGCAAGAATACTGGCAGTAGCCTATAACCGCAATCCAGACCTGTTAAAAAAGAAAATAAGTAAAATCCATCTGAGTGCCGGAACAGCAAGTAAAAACCACGAATTAGGAAGCGACGAAGGAGCGAATGCCATTCCGGGTGGGGAATGGAACGTGGCTCTGGATGTATTTGCTTTTACCAGAATCTTACAATCCGATCTTCCGGTAGCCATCTATCCGTGTGCAGGTAAAGATGGAGGATTTATTAAAGATCAGAATAACACCTATTGGAGATTGCCTGATATGGAATTTACCAAACAAATGGATCGCCGGTTACGACAATATCTGGACTTTGCTTTCAACCGGAAATTGCAATATGATTTTCTTCGGGCAATGGATGCTGCATATCCGGTAAATATAAATATTGACCAGTATCCAAAACCATTTCATGTATGGGAAAGCGCGATCTGGTTAAAAGCGACCCAAAGGGAAATCGTGTGTACTCCCGGTGAAGAGTACTTCCTTATCAAAGAAGGGAATGTCAGGGAGGGTGACCGGATAATAAAGAACGAACTGCGCCGTTGTAATATTACCGAGATAAGAAATGACGGGCGCTTCCAGTTCTTATATACCGATAAGCCGTCTAATAAAGAAATTTACTATCGTCCTGACCTTGAAGAGAACGAGAAAGCATTTCAGAAGGTGATTCCCGAACTGTATATCTCTATTTCACCCAATCATCATTAACTCAAAAATATATATTTATGACCGACAACAAATTTTATGCAGTAGGCCTTTTATTACTGATCACTTTGTCCGGCTGCACATCTAAAGACCGGAGTACACAAATCGTTTCAGATGCACAGAAGATTATCTTTGAAACGGATATCGGCAACGATGTGGATGATGCCTTGGCACTGGATATGCTCTATAAATATATGGATGCAGGAGACATAAACTTATTAGGGATTATGATCAACAAAGAAGGTGTGTATCCCCCTGAATATACGGACATTATGAATACCTGGTATGGTTATCCTGAAATTCCTGTTGGTATCATACACAATGGCGCAGACTGCGAGAATGATGCTACCAATTATGCCAAATGTGTATCCCTGATGAACAAAGAGAACGGGGAGCCGATATTTCACCGTTCCCTCAAAGACTATTCAACTCTACCGGAAGCGCATATGCTGTATCGTGAACTATTGGCTAAACAACCCGATAATTCCATTACAATTATCTCTGTAGGTTTCTCTACCAATCTGGCCCGTTTACTGGATACTCCCGGAGATGATTTTTCACCACTGACAGGAAAAGAGTTGGTTGCAAAGAAAG
>JARKQP010000767.1 GCA_029974875.1 Mobilitalea sp. | reverse complement strand
TGTCCTAGCGTTTCTTGTCCTGGCGTTTCTTGTCCTAGCGTTTCTTGTCCTGGCGTTTCCCGTCCCTGTGCCTCCTGTCCCTGTCTCTTTTCCTTGTAAAAGGCGGTAAAAACCATGTTTAATTGCGAGCTGCCAATTCCTGTCCCCGTATCCTCCACGGTGATATGCGCCATGCTCCCTACGGAATTAATACGAACCGTAATTTCCCCATGGTCTGTAAATTTCACGGCGTTGTCCAACAAATGGTAGAGGACTTCCTTTAACTTGCTCCTGTCCGCAAGAAAGACAGGGAACTGCTCCGGCAGCTTCCTACCTACAGCAGGTAGGCCATGCCGTGGAACCAGAGAATCAAGCTCCTCCAACAGCTCCGTAAAGCAGTCCGCGTCCACAGGCTCCAGAACCAAGTCCCCTTGCTTTACCGGTTCTCCAAAGGTTTCAGCCAGCTCCTTAAGGATAGTGTAAGCATGCCACCCCTCCTTATAAACCCTGCGAAGCTTTGCTTCCTGCAACTGGACCGGCATGTCCTCCTCTGCCAGCAGGCTCTCTGAAACCGCAAGAATTTCCCTAACTGGCTTCTCCATTTCCAGAGAAGCTCTTGCCAGGAACAGATCCTTGTCCTGATCCTTCAGCAATAATTGCCTGGACAGCTGGTCCACCTGCCTGTAGCCAAGCCGTAACCGGTAATTCAAATACATAGTCAGGGTAACTACCATGGTCAGAACCAGGAGTGCCGGGATCTTCCCTATGTTAATGTCAAATAAGAACTCCAGGAAACCTATTGTTATATAATAAAAAAAGGTAGCTGTAAATACCATAACATATTCTGCCGCTTCCACTCCTTTAACCAAGGCCTTCAGCATGACCCACAGAATATAAATGTTACTGGTCGTTGTAATCGCCGATATAATCAGCTTGTGGACGTAATAGGTAATTCCTGGTATCCCACCGATCCCAAACAGCTCCCAGTTAAAGACCGGGCCGACCAGCAGTAAAAGGACGCTTAAGAATATCATTGCCTTTTTTGATGTATACGGCCTCAAGAAATCATATAGGAACATCAGAAAGCAGAAGGTGTACAGATATAGGAGCTGAATCTCATATTCATAGAACAGCATAAAGTCCTTCGGAGCAGGCAGGATCAGAAAAATCAGCCGTTCCCCTACCCCCGCCGCATGAAGTGCCTGCAGCAATAAAAACAGGCTAAAGAACAGAGCATACCTTGCCTTGTTCTCAAAAAAATAATTTCCTAAAAAGAATATTCCCAGAATCAGATATCCGGAAATCACGAACATATCGAGGCTGATCGATAAACTACGCATTTTCGTGACATGATCAGCACTTCCGAACTCAATGTTAGGGATTTCTTTTGCCCCGGAAAACCAGCCATTCAAAACCCGGATGTCTGGAACCTCTACGACAAGCTCAAACCGGCCATTCTGCGACTGACCAATCCCTACCGGTGTCTGATAGATAAGGGGGATTCCTTCCTCCCAGGAGGAAGGCTCCCTATATTTACAGGCCTGGATTCCATTTATATAGACTGCGGCCTCATCCTCAATGCCTCTTACATTAATCCCATAGAGGTTATCGTCCTTTAGATGAATTACCAGCCGGAATGTTCCTTTTGTGACAGAAGGATCAGAGGCTATTTCCGCCAAATCCCTCCCTGAGAGGGACACAATGCGTTTCTGCTTTGAATACTCCTGGAATACATCCCTTGACTCTTCAGAATGAATTAAGGCATTAGGATAGAATTCCCATTCTCCTCCCAGCCGTATACTGCCTTCTTCCGCATCCCATCCTTCTAAAGACAGAATCCCGGCTTCTGCCTTCATTAGCTTTTCATTGGAGGATGTGTTGACCAGATAGAGACCGGCCACATTGATGATTCCTATGAGGATGCATATTATAATCGCTATTTTTACTCTCATATTTATGTCCATGCCCATCATTACGGGCATTGCCGTTATACCGCACAAAATGCCATGAAAGTGCTGGCATGGACCCGGGCCTCCCTTCGTTTATTATTTGTTTTTCTTTCGCCCTTCTTTCCTCTACATTCGTTTATCCAAAGTCGATTCCTGTATCTCCCTGCCAGATAAAACCTTCTAAATTATATTGATAAAGAGAGGCAAAATGACCTCTCTTTATACTAAGCTTAATGATCCATGAAATTTTTATTATTTTACTTGCCCATTCTTTTGGCACAATTATAGCATAATCCTTACAAATCAGTCTATTACTTTTTGTATCACCCAAAAGGCCAGGCTGCGCTTCTCTGCTATTTCCCAAACTGCCGTCCCGTCTTATCCACTGTATAGTCCCCGGTATAGATCAGCTTAGACACTGGAACAAGCTCAAATCCTTTATCCTGAAGACCTACGATCACCAACCCCAAGGCCTCGGGAGTAAACTTTGCACCATTATGCAGCAGTATGATGGAACCGTTACCCAGGCTTTTATTCTTCAATACCCTGTTTAAAATACTGTCAACTCCGTGGTCCTTCCAATCCTGGCTGTTTATGTCCCATTGGATCGCATCATACCCGCATTCCTTGGCAGTATCCAGCACCATCTTATTATAGTCCCCATAGGGTGAGCGGAATAAGGTCATACTTATGCCTGTAAGGCCTTCCACCTTGTCATGTACCTCCATAATCTCAGTAATGCATTCCTCCCTGGTCAGCTCGGTCATATCCTTATGGTTCTCGCTGTGGTTCCCAAGATCATGGCCGGCGGCTACAAGCTTTTTTACCCCATCCGGGTATTTTTCAACCCAGTCACCGGTCAGAAAAAATGTGGCCTTAACATTATATTTATCCAGGATGTCCAGAATTTTCTGCGTGTCCTCATTTTCATAGGCACAGTCAAAGGTAAGGGCTACTTTCTTCTCATCCGTTTTGACGCAATAGATTGGCATTACACTCTTTGTTACTGTATTTGATACGGTTACTGCATTTGGCAGGACATTGGCGCCAAAGCCGACAATTGCAATCAGGCTGAGTACCATGATGCCCACCTTCATAAACAAAGCTGCAGTTGTAACCTGCTCTGTCCCAGGATTTTTTTTCGCACTTAGTTCCCTTTTCATATCAGGATCTAATTCTTCCAGATTATAAAGATCATTTTTAATATGCTTATTTTCCTTGGATCCCATAGCCTACCACCAATATGTTGTCTTACTATAAATATATAAGCATGGCTAGGACTATATTCAAAATTATTACCGCCATTCTTCATGGTATAAGGAAAGGCGGTGTATAAGCTTATTTTTTACAATTTTGACGTGATAGCTTCAGCTGTCGGCGGGCAGCCTTTTACCTGCTTTCGCGCACCGTCACAACAGCTGCCGATACCAAGACCGTCAAAGGCTTTGCCTTTCCATCCCTGCCCTATTGCGATCGGAATTTCATGGTTTCTGCCGGCGGTATACAGCGCGCGTACCAGTCCCGCATAACAGGCCGAGCATGCAGAATCCTCATAGACATTGGCCATGAGCCGCTTCACTTTTGCGGTTGGCTCGGGATAACCCTGAATACAATCGGGATTATTTAGCCGGATAAGGTCTTCGTCCCTGATTTTAGTAGAACCGGCACCCCATTGCTCAGCCAGCATAATATAGGGTACATCAGAAAGAGCTATCCCCATAAGCCGGCACCCGTAAGCATCCAGCTGAACAGGATCTTCACCCATATACATCCGTCCTGTAAATACCGGATTCCCCCCTTCCTCGAAATCCAAATCGCCGCATATACTGTCTACAATAGTGAGCGACGGGCGTAAGGCACTGGCCAATGCTGCAATCGGCTTCATAAGCCCCTCCGCGTGAAAGCGCCGCTTTTCCTTATCAGGAATACATCCTTTACAGTTTTTCAGCGCACAGGTCATAGCGGTCTGGCAGTGGCCCTTCAGGACGGGCAAATTAATAAGATACCCGGCATCAAGTGCCCGGCAACAGATTTCCATGGGCCGGACCGGAGTATCCACCGTTCGTGTCTTATCTTTTTTCAGATCGTATAACTCAACATTGTATTTACGACGGACCTCTTCATATCCTGCGGCTATAAAAGCCCGGCCGGTATTGTCTCCAATCCAGGAACTCTCTATGATGCTTATGTTATGGATGCCGTGCTCCTTCAGATATTCAATGGCTCCGGCAAGGACACCGGCGTGTGTAGTTGCTCCGGATTCCGGAGATTTTGCGACTGCCAAATTGGGCTTAAGAGCCACCTCCATACCCGCTGGGATTTTAGTGATAACCTTTCCTGCCTCCATTAGCTCCTTTGTCATGGTATAGGCATCGCTGCCAAATATCTCATAAATAGTGCCCATAGAATTTCCCTACTTTCAATAATTTATCTTATTCATTTATTCTCTTAATATTTTCTGCATTGCTTTACCTTTTGCTAACTCATCTATTAATTTATCTAAATACCGGACTTGCCGCATTAAATCATCTTCTATTTCTTCTACCCGGTATCCACAGATAACCCCTTTGATAAGCGCAGCATTCGGATTAATAAGAGGTGCTTGTTTAAAAAATGTTTCCAGATCCGTTTCTTCTGTTATTTGCTGTTGCAGTGAATGTTCATCATATCCGGTAAGCCAAAAAATGATTTCATCTACTTCTTCTTTTGTTCTCCCTTTTTTCTCTGCTTTCTGAATATAAAGCGGATAGATACTTGAAAAAGGCATTTTAAAAATACGCTGTTGTCTCTCCATTTAAAAGCACTCCTTTACCTAATATATAATTAGATACTACATCTTTTTAAGTATTTATACAACACTTTGTACAAAGATCAAAAAAAGCAACCAGGCCGGAGCATTCCCATATACTCCGGCCTGGTTACTTTCATTTATGCCATATACTCAATCTATTGTTATGGACTGTATTACATTATAGGCACTAAAACTAGTTTTTTTAATACTTTACTTACACTCTTCTAACCTTAACCGGAACGGCCTTCAACCTCTCATTCAGTGCCTCGAAGTCAACCTGTCCGAGCATCATCCCGAGCATGAATGGATCTGCTGCCTTAAGCACATCCCCAATGCTATATGGAAGTTCCATCCCCATACTGCCCTCTGCCGAAGCAATCAGCTTCGGTGCCAGCTCCGTTAAGATTTCCTTTGTCTCCGGAATGGAAAGCAGCTCCCTGATCGGGGAATCTAAACTATATTCCAGGTCATATTTCTTGGTCAGAGGATAATTGAATACGTAGCTGCCCGCTGTAAGATGGGCCTTCACACTTTCTCCCGCCTGCTCAGCCGTCAAGCCGTTTAAGCCTTTCACGGAGTTCAAATCACAGGATGGCAGGTATACAGTCGCCTCAGAATCAAAGGGAACAACAGCCTTTACTGTAAGGGTTCCGTCCTCTTCCCGTTTCCAACCGCTCTCAATCATACCCATGGCAGACTTCACTTTAGCATTTGCATGATACAGCTTACCGTATATCTCCGGCTTTAGAAGGAATTTCTTAAATCCAGGTGCCTCCTCCAAGGGATTAATGCCGCACATATTGCGGTACATCCACTCCACGATGGAGCCATATGCATAATGGTTCAAGGAATTCATATCCGTGCCTGATATCTTTCCGTCCGGTAAAATGGAATTCCATCTCTCCCAAATCGTTGTTGCACCCATCAATACCTCATATAACCAGCTTGGATAATCCTCCTGGAAGAAGATCTGGTAAGCACTTTCGCTGTCACCGTGATCCGACAGGGAACGGCATAGATAAGGGGTTCCGATAAAGCCAGTCTTTAGGTGCATGTTGTTCTTTCTGAGCAATGCCCGTAAATCCTTAACTACCCTGTCCTTAACCTCCGGCTCCACCAGGTCAAATTGTAATGCAACTACATGCGCTGTCTGGGTCAATACGGTGGAACGGCCATTTTTTGAAAAAAATTCATCCTGGATTGCCTTTTTGACCTGCTCCGACAATTCACCATAGAATTTCGCATCCTCATTAAATCCAAGCACCTTGGCCGCCTTTGAAAGAATATTGGTGGACAGCCTATAGTATGCAGATGCCAGCAGTCCATTATCGGTTCCACCCATAACACCGCCGGGAACCGAACCATCCAGCGCGAGCCAGTCACCAAATTGGAAGCCTTCCATCCAGAGCTTACGGTTTCCTGTTGCCTCATCCTTCCTGCGGATCCAGTCCACCCAGCCCTTCATGCTGACATACTGTCTCTCAAGGATAGTTTTATCGCCAAAATGTAAATAAACCTCCCAGGGCACTACAGTAGCACAGTCACTCCAAGCGCAGGCACCGCCGCTGATAAAGCTGGACTCAGGGCTGCGGTTTGTGGTAAAGGTCGGTATCGTACTTGCCACCATTCCGTCTACCAGCTTCTGCTCCTCGTATAAATCCTGCATGAATTTCGTGTAGAAGGCGTAGGTATCCATATTAAAGGATGCCGTTCCGGCAAATACTTCCGTATCACCTGTCCAGCCCATTCTCTCGTCACGCTGGGGACAATCCGTAGGAACATCCAGGAAATTACCCTTCTGTCCCCACATTGCATTTAAGAAGAGACGGTTCACCAGCGGGTCGGAGGTCTCAATATGGCCGGTGGTTTCCAGATCAGAATAAACCACGCAGCCAACAAAATCATCTAAATTAACCGGCTCCGAGAAGCCCTCCAGCTTGGCATAACGGAAACCGTAGAAGGTGGAATGGGGTTCAATAGCGCGCTCTGTCCCGTCACAAATATAGTGATATTCTGCCTTTGCCGAACGGAGGTTATCCCGGTAAAAATTATCCTCCTGAAGAACCTCTCCGTGGGATATCTTGATCCTGGTTCCCTTTTTCTCACGAACCGTGATCCGTAACCAGCCCACCATGTTCTGTCCCATATCAAGTACCAGCTCTCCTGCCGGCGTGCGGATCAATTCTACCGGTTTGATGGTTTCCTTTACAAGGACGGGAACAGAAAGCCGGTCAACTACCTTGCCAAGCTCCTTGGCGTCATATTCCGTTACCGCATCCCAGCTTGCATCATCGCAGCCGGCCGTTGACCAACCGGTGATTTCCTTGCCTGTATCATAAACCTCACCATCGTAGATACTGTCATCTATAATCGGAGAAGGCGCACATTTCCAGTCCGTATCCGTACCGATAACCTGTACACTGCCATCCTCCATTGTAATGCGTAATTCACAGAGTAATGCAAAATCGTGGCAATACGGCTGGTTTGCCGGTCCAAAGGTACCAAAACGCCCCTTTGCCCAGCCATTGGCTAACATTGCTCCGACTACGTTAGCGCCTTCCTTGATTGCCTCAGTCACATCATAGGCCTGGTACTGCACCCACTGGTCATAGGTATTACAATAGGGTGTTAACCGCTCCTCCCCGATGCGTGCGCCGTTGATCTCCAGCTCATAAAGTCCCATACCTGTTACATAGGCCCTTGCGGACTTAATCTTACCGCCACTCGAAAATGCTTTTCTCATATATGGATGGAGGTTCTTGTCCTCCCACATGGGTGTAATCCATTTCGCCTGCCAGACATCTTCTCTTTTGCCTGTCTCAAACCAGTTTACCTCAGAGGCCGCCTCATCACCTGCATCCCCCCATACTTTTACAGTCCAGTAGTATCTGGTATAGGGCGCCAGTTCGATGGGAAGGTCAACTGCTAGGTTGGAAAGCTCTGCGCTTTTACCACTATCATAGAGAACCTCTTTCATACCGGCATCCTTCGCTACTACGACCTGAGCCCCATTCTGTTTCTTCGATACAGTATCTTCTGTAATCCAGGATACTGTTGCATGAACCATTCCATAGCCCAATGGATTTACCATATGATTCGTTTTACATGATGTAATCTTCATTCCTCTTCTTCTCCTTTACTATGTCCTTGTAGTTAACTGTAAATCTATATGTTCTTTGTCAGTACTGCCCAACTATTCTTACCTTTTCACACAATATAGATTTTGCATCATTACCTTTGATGTATAGAGTATTTCCAGGCAGCAAAATACAACTAGCTATTTTATACTATAAATTATATAATATTACTTGTACTAAGGAAATATGCCAAGGTAACAACTAAGGTGTTGTGAGGTAAGATATTATGGATCAGTATTTAATTGAACGCTTATGGAAGCATACGGATGAAATAGACGAAAGGAACGCCTGGAAGCATAAGGATTCCTATTCAGAGGAGCATTTGCGCAAATTGCTGGAACAAGCTACTCCCCTTTTGCCGGCTGAATTATTTCTCTCCGATGCTTCCTTGCCGATTTTCATGTCCTTTCACCATGAAGAAGGTAATATGAACCGGCACGCCCATGATTTTTTTGAATTGATTTATGTCTGTAAGGGCCGCCCGGTTGGAGTGATTAACGATCAGGAAATCGAGTTGAAGGAAGGCAACCTATGCATCATGAATCCGAATGCAGCCCATTATTTCAAGGAATATTCCGAGTCGACGGACCTTATTCTTAATATCGTTCTACCGAAGGATCTATTCCAAAAGTCGATTTTCCATGTCCTGGTGGGCGACCCGGTGCTTAATGCTTTCTTTATCCGCTATCGTCTGGAAAACGAAAACCAGCCCTCCTTCCTGTATTTACAGCATTTAGATAAGGATATTGACCATTTCATTGAGGTACTGGTAAAGGAATATCTTGATAAAATGCAGTATAGCCAGGTGATTATTGAATCCTTATTAACCTTGATCTTCTCATTTATTTTAAGGAATTATAAAGAAAAATCCAGTCATGATAACAATGCCATGACTGAAATAGTGGATTATATTTATATGAATTATCAGACTGTGACGATGAGCCATGTGGCAGAGCATTTTAATTATCACCCAAAATACCTGTCCACCTTAATCCATAAGCAAACCGGGCAGACCTTCCGTAACCTGATCGTAAACATTAAGCTGCAGAATGCTTTGAATTATCTGCTTTATACTGATTATAGCATCGATCAAATCGTTGTTGTGATTGGATATAAGGACAAAAGCAGCGTGTATAGTCTGTTCAAGAAGGAGTATAAGCTCAGCCCTGCGGAATATCGGAAACAGTATTCTTTTCTTATAGAATAAACTACGATGCACTTATAAATCTTTATTCCGGCCCGCTTTCCATTCAGGTACATGATACAAAGGCTCAGTGCAGAGCTATGCTCCGTACCGAACCTTTTGTCAGAAAACAACTTATTGATTTGCAAAAATAGTCATTGCCTTTTTTGCATTACTCTTCATCGCCAGATATCCCAGCTCAACAATTTCATGATAATAGATCGGCGCATCCCTCTCTTCCGGTACAACGGAATAATAGCAATGATAATTCGTTCCCTGATAGGTTAGAGGGAACATCTTAAGATCGAATTTTTCCTTCACTGTCTCTCCGCCAGCCTTTGCCATATAGGTGTAATAGTTGATTTTCCGAACCCCCTTGGCAATCACAGTTTTATAATCCTCCTCGCTTACACCGGAACCGCCATGCATTACAATAGGAATATCCACCTTTGCCCTAACTTTATCTAATACGTTAAAATCCAGCTTTGGCTTTTGCAGGTACAAGCCATGTGCTGTACCAAAAGAGCATGCCAGTGCGTCAATTCCAGTTGCTTTTACAAAGCGCTCTGCATCCTCCGGATCCGTATACACCTGTTTTGGATCATCTTCCTTAGAATCTGATTGATATCCTAATTCCCGCTTTCCAAGTGTTCCAATCTCAGCCTCGACCGATGCACCCACTCTTTTTGCCATGCCTACCACAATTTTCGTATTTGCAACATTCATGTTATAATCTAAAGCGGAGCCGTCATACATAACGGAGGTAAAGCCTAAGCTTAAGGCTTTGTTGACATAATCCAGATTCTCACCATGATCTAAATGGACACATACCGGAATTTTTGCTGCCTGGGCGCGGCAGATCATAATTGGCCCTATAATTGAAATCGGCATAATCGACTCATGAACCTCTGCATGCATTATAATTACCGGCACATCCAGCTCCTCCGCCGCATCTATGACAGCCATGATACTCTCAAGATTCGGCGTATTGAAGGAACCTACAGCGATATTTCCCGCCTTTGCAAGTTCCAATATCTCTTTTAATGTTACTAACATAATTCATCATCCTTTGCTTTAGCTATCCTTTATTAATACCTAGTCCATCATTTCGATTCTTAAGCAATAAGTTAAGCTTTCACCCGGTCCAGCAAATTTTAATTTGCCCTGCTGCCTCATTACATCCCTACCCTCAGGATAGCAATTGCCAGGCTCCAGTCCTAACACATAGTCACGGGTCCCCATCATCTTCCACTCAGTAAAGCAATCCAGCTGTTTTGGGTCGAACAGGATTTTTAACCCAAGGTTCAGCTTTGGCTGGTAGATAGAGGCCTCTCCATTCTTCAGGCATTTATGATAATAGCAGCGCTCCTCATAATCTGCCTGGGGCTTTTCCATGCGCATCCAATTATCGACATCCTCCGCAGCGTGCTCGTTTCTTGGAAGCACCTGCTCCGAAGAAATATTGATGATGCTATCCTCATCTAACAGAGGATATCCCATATTCATATGGTATAGGAGCTCTACGGGAGTCCTTGCAGAGCCACGGTTCTGGGCCTTATCCTGAATTGTAAATTCATTCTTTTGTAAGCTGACACGGATTTCCCTGATTAGTCTTAACTTTCTGGAGAAAAGCCCTTCATCATTGATTTCTGCATAAATGACTAATTCATCCTGCTCCTGCCTCCAATATACATGCTCAGCCGGAGTATTACCGATGGAACCGTGGAGCGGAAGCTCTTCCCCTTCATCTGTACAGGGTGATCCGACGGACTGAAGCCCGCAGGTCGTTAAGAATCCTGCGTTGAAGGATTTTAAGAAATTAGTGCCTGTGCTTTCATAATAAGCCGGAGCTACATAGCCGCAAGGGGCCATATAGCTCATGTTCCTGCCACGATAGGTCAGTCTGGTGATATCCGCCGCACGGTCAGGAGAAATTGTAAGTTCAAGTCCAAGTCCATTGCGTACCTGGAGCAAACGCATCCCATCTCCCTTTCCACCTATTAGCCGATATTCCTCTACTCCGTAAACTTGCATTTCATGTCCTAAATATGGATTCATAGTATTCCCCTTTACACGAGTGGACGTACCGCATTGTATAGTCCACGATATTTTTGGTACATGCTCTGATACATCTTATGCTGCTCTTCTCTCGGATAATAGTAGGATTTGATTTTTACCATGTGCTGCTTTGCATCCTCCAAATCCTTAAAGCAACCGGTTACGATACCTGTTAACATGGCACTTCCAACGGTTCCTGCCTCTTCTGCTTCCAGGATTGCCACCGGAATTCCTAAGGCATCCGCCTTCATCTGCATCCACACCTTGGAATTGGCTCCACCACCTGTGGCATGCAGCATCTGATATTGAATGCCAGCTTCCTTCAGCTTTTCTGCATTCAGCATCATCTCATATACAACACCTTCCATGCATGCCTGATAAATATCATTCACGGTATGCGCAAGTGTCAGTCCTACGATTGCTCCCTTTGATCCCGTATCCATATAGGGTGTAGCCGCTCCTGCAAAATGTGGAAGGATCAATATCCCGGTTGGTTCATCCTTTTCCCTTCTTTCAAGCATCTCAAATACGGACTTCCCCTTTTCTTTGCTCTCCTTTGCCTCCAGCTTAGCAAGATTGTTAATACACCATTGGATCAGGGAGCCTCCCGTATAGGAGAAGGCATAACAAACATATTTTTCAGGAATGATGTAAGGGACGATGGAATAATTCCCATCAAACATAACAGAGTTCCCCGGAATCCTGTCAAAGACCGGAGTGATGCATTCTACAGTCCCCGCTCCATCCACTGCCTTGTCACAATCAAATACACCTGAGCCAATGGCTGCTGCCACCTGGTCATGGCTGATGGACACAATTACCGTATCAGCTGGCAGACCCGTTTCTTTTGCTATTTTCTCCGTTATCCTTCCGGCAGCACTGCCTGTAGGTACAGGCTTGGAGAATAGTCTTTTATCAACACCTGCAGACTGGAAGATTTCATCACTCCATTCCAATTTCCTGATATCAAAGGCCATCGTTCTAGATGCCAGGGAATAATCAATCTGGGCAACGCCGCTTAAAAGGTACACAATATAATCTTCCATGAGGAAAATACGCTTCGTATCCCTGTAAATCTCCGGCCGGTGCTTCTTCACCCACATTACCTTTGAAATACTGAACATCTCGTGTGGTTTAAGACCTGTGATCGCTGCAATTCTTTCTGCGCTAAGCTGATTTATGAGCCCAGCGCATTCCTCTGCTCCTCTTGGATCGGTATAAAGCATGGAGGAAAGTAAGGGGATTCCTTCCTTATCAGCCATAACAAAGGTTTCACCAAAGCTTGTAACACCGATTCCCGCGATATCCGGATATTTTCCTGCCATTTCCCGGATTACCTGAAATACACCTTCCCGGATTGCAGCCGCATCTACCTCATGCTCACTCTTCCCCCGCTGCACGGGGTAACCGCTATAGGCTTTATCCAGATAGATTCCGGCTTCATTAAATACTGTCAGCTTGCATCCGGTGGTTCCAATGTCAAGTCCTGCTATCTTCATCTTCTTCCCCTTCCCTATGTTACAGTGTCATCTCCTTATTTAGCTTCAATATTCTTTTCAATTTCTGCTTCCTAATGTTATTGTGTTATCTCCTTGTTTAGTTTCAATATTCTTTCAATTTCTGTTCCCTATGTTACTGTGTTATAGCTTTCTGCTATTCAATAGATACCACATCATAGTTTAAATATGTCTTAAACGCCTCTTCCAACGCCCATTTCATATGTCCTACACCAATCGAGGTATGATGCTTAAAGCCGCCTCTCGCCAAACGGATTAATTTGTCCTGAAGCTCCGGTATTTCAGCTACACCTGCAC
>JARKQP010000745.1 GCA_029974875.1 Mobilitalea sp. | reverse complement strand
ATACGGAATGGCAAGGTTCAAGTTTAAGGGCCGCAAATTCTTGTTTGTGTCCATGCTGGCTACTATGATGCTGCCGGCACAGGTATTGATGATACCGCAGTATTTATGGTATCAGAAGCTTGGCTGGGTAGGATCTTATTTACCGCTGATTGTACCATATTATTTTGCGGTTCAGGGCTTTTTTGTCTATTTGATAATGAATTTCATCAATGGGCTTCCCGTCGAGCTGGACGAAGCTGCCAAGATTGACGGATGCTCATATTATAGGATTTTTACAAAAATAATCATGCCGTTAATTGCACCGGCCATGATTACAGGCGGTATTTTCTCTTTTATGTGGAGATGGGATGACTTTCTTTCCGCCTTACTCTATGTTAACGAATCAATGAGGTATCCGGTCAGCCTTGCTTTGAAGCTGTTTAGTGATCCGGGATCCTCTTCCGATTATGGGGCAATGTTTGCCATGGCATCACTTTCTGTGCTGCCTGCTGTGTTAATTTTTATATTCTTACAGAAATATCTTGTAGAGGGGATTTCTACCTCAGGATTGAAAGGATGAAATAGGAGATTGGTATGCTGGTAGCAGCGAGAACACATGATTATGGGAAACAACCGGTGGATAGGCTTGCGGGCTTATTGAAATCCGAGGGAATTGAGGCGGCTCAGCTTGTACTGCCAAAAGCATTTTTAGAAATAAATTCTTATGGTGAAGTTACACCGGAATTAATAGAGAGAATCCGCTGGAATTTTGAAAAGGAAGGAATCAAGCTCCATATTTTGGGCTGTTATATGGATTTGGGAAATCCGGAGGAAGAGATACGCAGTGCAGCGGTTGAAACCTTCAAAAAATGCCTGGAATGGAATAAGATCCTGGGGGCATCTATTGTGGGAACCGAGACGGCACATCTGCGGTTAGGCTTTGCAGAGAAGAAAATCTGGTATCCCTATATGATGGATAGTATTGCCCGGCTTGTGGAAGAAGCAGAGCGTCTCAATGTTGATATGGCTATTGAGCCGGTATACTGCCATCCCCTGGGGGATCTGGAAACGGCAGCAGAGGTTTTTGAAAAAATAAACAGCGTTCATTTGAAAATGATCTTTGACCCTGCAAATATACTGGAATTTCCGGGAATCGACCAGGAGGCATACTGGAAAGAATGGTTGAAGCTGCTCGGAGATAAGATAGAGGCTATCCATATGAAGGATTTCGTAGAAGGCCCAAAGAAAGAATACTGCCCGGTTTGTCTTGGGGAAGGCGTAATCCGTTATCAGGAGATTATACGATGGATGAATAGAAATAAACCGGATATTGTGGTTGTAAGGGAAGAGTTAAATCCAAAAACTGCACAAAGGGACATTGAATATATGAAAGAGCTGTGGAAAAGATATCCTTGATGCGAAAGCAGAGTAAAGGTGTAAAGGAGGAGCAAGGGAAATGGTAATGGAAACAAGAAATGCGGTATCACCAAAGGATGTAAGGTTCTATACAACGGAGCGGTTAAGGGAAGAGTTTTTACTTCAAAACCTGTTCATACGTGATGGTATAAGGATGGTATACAGCCAGATTGACCGGATTATTACAGGGGCGGTTGTGCCTGTAGAACCTATTCCGCTGGCGGCTGGAGCAGAATTGCGCTCAGAATACTTTCTGCAGCGGAGGGAAATGGGCGTTATTAATATCGGTGGCACAGGATTAATGACCGTTGATGGAAAAGAGTATCAGCTGGAGCACATGGACGGTATGTATATCGGGTTAGGAACCAGGCAGGTTGAGTTTTGCAGCAAGGATGCAGGGACACCGGCAAAATTATATTTCAATAGTGCCCCGGCGCACAGAGCTTATCCTACTGTACTAATTAAGCCGCAGGGAAAGGCGGAGGAAGGAATTGTAATCATTAAAGAAGAGAACAAGGTTGAATTGGGAAATCAGAAGGAATGCAACCATAGAATAATTAATAAATATATACTCCCAGGGCAGGTAGAAAGCTGCCAGTTAGTCATGGGAGTGACAACCCTGAAGGAGGGCAGTGTCTGGAATACGATGCCATGCCATACACACGACAGGCGTATGGAGGTTTATCTATATTTTAATATGCAGGAAAATTCAGCAGTGATGCATTATATGGGAGAGCCTACGCAGACACGCCACATTGTAGTGAGGAATGAAGAAGCAATTATTTCTCCAAGCTGGTCTATCCACTCCGGCTGCGGGACACAGGCATACTCCTTTATCTGGGGCATGGTTGGGGAAAACCAGGCATTTGATGATATGGACCATGTATCAATGGAGGAGCTGTTATAGATGCCCGGTATGCTAAAAGGCAGGTTTAGGTACAGGATAGATACGGTGGGATTAATTGATAAACTTAGGAAAGGTGGTATTGATATGAATATAAAGAATGCCTTCTCACTGGAAGGCAAAACAGCATTAGTAACAGGAGGATCCTATGGCATCGGATTTGCCATAGCAAGCGCTTATGCAGCAGCAGGGGCAACGATCGTGTTTAATGACATTAAGCAGGAATCCGTTGATAAAGGACTGGAGTCATATAAGGCACAGGGAATCAATGCAAAGGGGTATGTCTGTGACGTTACGGATGAAGAGCAGGTGATGGAAATGATAGGCCGAATAGAGCAGGAGGTTGGTGCTATTGACATCCTTGTCAATAATGCTGGAATTATCAAACGTATCCCGATGTGTGAGATGACAGCGGCGGAATTCAGACAGGTAATCGATGTTGACCTCAATGCCCCATTTATTATGTCGAAGGCAGTTATTCCAGGCATGATTAAAAAAGGCCATGGCAAAATTATTAACATCTGCTCCATGATGAGCGAGCTGGGCAGGGAAACGGTATCTGCCTATGCAGCCGCAAAGGGCGGATTAAAGATGCTGACCAGGAACATCGCTTCCGAATATGGGGAATTTAATATTCAATGCAATGGCCTTGGACCAGGATATATCGCTACTCCCCAGACGGCACCGCTTAGGGAAATTGGGGCAGACGGCTCCAGGCATCCCTTTGATCAGTTCATTATTGCAAAAACTCCTGCAGCACGCTGGGGGACACCGGAAGACCTGATGGGACCGGCGGTCTTTCTTGCATCCGATGCATCGGATTTTGTGAACGGACATGTCCTTTATGTTGATGGAGGCATCCTTGCATACATTGGCAAGCAGCCTCAGTAAAGGACTAATGCTAAAAAACAAAATAGGAGGATTATTATGTCAGAGATGATGAAGGCGCTTGTTTCCTATGCACCGTATGATTATAGGTATGAGGATTATCCGAAGCCGGAGGCCGGACCGGGAGAGATCGTCCTAAAAGTAAAGGGATGTGGTATTTGTGCGGGTGATGTGAAGGCTTACCATGGAGGTATCCGCATTTGGGGCACATCAGAGGAAAGCAGATACATAGAGGCTCCCTGTATTGGAGGACATGAGTTTTATGGGGAAGTTGTGGAATTGGGAGAAGGTGCGGGGGACTATAGCATAGGAGATTTGCTGGTATCGGAGCAGATTGTTCCCTGCAATGAGTGTGAATTCTGCAAAAGGGGCATTTACTGGATGTGTACACGTTCGGCCGTGTTTGGGTTTAAGCAATATGCTAACGGTGGTTTTTCGCAGTACGTTAAGCTGGGGAAAAATTGTATCAACCATAAGGTGCCGGGAGAATTTACCCCGGAGCAGGCCGTTTTAATTGAGCCTATTGCCTGTGGCATGCATGCGGTGGAAAAGGCGATGATACAGCATAGTGATGTTGTGGTAATCGCAGGACTTGGAGCAATCGGCACTTCCATGGTTAATATTGCAGCCCTCCACCTTCCAAAGCTGATTATCGGTATCGACATACTTGAAAGCCGCTTGGAAATGGGAAAGAAATACGGTGCAGATGTGGTGCTGAACGGGACGAAATGTAATGTTGCAGAAGAAATACGCAAGCTGACCGGAGGCCTTGGCTGTGACGTTTATATTGAGGCATCGGGAAGCCCCCGCAGCGTCACACAAGGGATGAATTCCCTGAAAAACTGCGGCAGATATGTCCAGATGGGAGTTTTTGCGGAAGAAGTGAAGGCAGACTGGAATATCATTGGAGATGGAAAGGAATTAAATATTATAGGATCACATTTATCGGGCCTGACCTATGAATCTGTAATCCATGGGATCAAAAACGGAGCAATCAAAACGGAGGGATTGATTTCCCATAAGTTCCCGCTGGAGGACTGGGAAGCTGGGTTCAAAGCTGCCGAATCCCAGGATTCAATGAAAATTATGCTTGTGCCATAACAGAAAAATGAAAGCTGCAGGAACCCTAGGCTTACCCTATTCCCGTTCCCAACCCACGGCAAGCGGGATATAGAATCAGGTAAGCCTGGGATTTTGTTGAACCTATCCCACGTGGGAGGCAAAAATGAAAATAAAGGATTGACAGCTATCCGGGAATCAGCTATGATAGGCATGCAAAGAAAATTATATATGACAGGTGAACAGCTTGCTGGTTCATCTCGTACTATGCTAGGGGAGCCGAGGCTGAGAGGTGTGGAAATTTCACACTGACCCTTACTACTTGATCCGGATAATACCGGCGGAAGGAAGCAATCAAGTGGCCCCTCCTATGCGATGAAAAGGAGGATTTTTTTATGTTTCAGAAAGTATTTGATTTTTTAGTGGCGACTGTGGACGAGGGCGGTGACATCAGCTATTATCCCACGGCGGCGGGCAATATTGCCTTAGTGGTTGTAATTATCCTGCTCTTTGTTGCCATGCTGGCAATCACTGGTACAAGGCACAAGAAGCTGAATGCAAAGCAGTTAGCCTTTTCAGCAGTGGCTATAACCCTTGCTGTAGTCACATCCTTGTATACCATTGTTCAATTACCTTTCGGTGGATCGATTACCTTGTTCCGTATGTTCTTTATCTGCCTGATCGGATACCTTTATGGCCCCAAGGTCGGTTTCCTTACGGGCGTAGCTTATGGATTTTTGGATTTAATGCTGGAACCTTACGTAGTACATCCGGTACAGCTGCTTCTCGATTATCCCATCGCCTTTGGATGTCTGGGTCTGTCCGGTGTATTTGCCAAGTCAAAACTTGGTTTGGTGAAAGGATATGCTTTTGGCGTATTTGGCAGATATCTATGCCATGTGCTTTCCGGATTGATTTTCTTCTCCGTGTATGCAGGCTCACAGAATCCAATTGTTTATTCGGTTGCCTATAACGCGACCTATATCCTCCCGGAAGCCATTCTCACCGTCGTTATCCTCTTAATTCCGGCAGTTCAGAAAGGATTAAATGAAGTAAAGAGAATGACTATGGAGAGCTAAGCATAAGATATGTAATAAACACTTGAAGCAGGATTCTATCTTGAAATCAAAATTATGCGTTGGCGTAGCCATTTTCATATGCATCATGAGTGCAGTCATTATTATTTACAGAGCTGAGCACAAAGCCCCTCAGTCCTCCGGTACCCAGCCGGTGGAAGCGCCCTGGAAAGAATATAAAAACATAGAAGAGCTCGTGCTTTTAGAGAATGAGCAGGCGAGAAAAGCGGGAGAGAGCAGCCAGACAGCGGCAGACAAGGTACCGGATTATACGAAAATGTTCCCGGACTTATATACGGAATATGTAATGCCAAAGACGGTTGATAAAGAAAAAAAGATTGCCTATCTGAGCTTTGATGACGGTCCCAGCGACAACACCTACCGGGTTCTGGATATCCTGCAGGAATATGATGCAAACGCAACCTTTTTCCTGATCGGAAGCGAGATTGACAGAAAGCATGAAGACTGCCTGATCCGTATGGCAAATGAAGGGCATACAATCGGCATACATACTTATTCCCATCTGTGTAATGAAATTTATTGTTCGATTGAACGGTATCTGGATGATTTTAATTTAGTTTACGACAGGATCTATGATGTTACAGGCAAGAGGGTAAATATTTACCGCTTTCCCTGGGGAAGCAATAACCGCTACAGCAAAAACATCAAAGATTCCCTCATCCAAGAAATGGAGCGCAGAGGCTTTACCTGCTATGACTGGACCGTAGATTCCAAGGAT
>JARKQP010000743.1 GCA_029974875.1 Mobilitalea sp. | reverse complement strand
AAGGTACTAAAGGAGTTTTTGTCCTACCGTGATCATGATGAAATATTCGCTCCGGTCATCAAAGCAGGAGCAATTGGTATTCCGTTTTTTATTTTGGAGGATCATACGAAAACCTTTGAGATCAATGATTTCCTGGACAAGGAAGATTAGGGGGGTCTTAATGTGAATAAGAAAAGAATAATAATTACCATCATAGTCCTGGTTCTTTTAATAGCTGGCGCATTATTTGCAAAATATATGCTGAGCGTTAATTCTTATCAGAACAAAGTAAAGGGATTGGAAGTTAGCAAGGTTGATATTTCACAGATACCGGACGGAACCTATGTGGGTGAATGTGATGTTAATTTTATTTATGCGAAGGTACAGGTTACTGTAGCTGATGGGGAAATTACCGAGGTTAAACTACTAGAGCATAAACATGAAAAGGGTAAACCGGCAGAAGTAATTATAAATGCTATGGTTGAACAAAATACCATTGATGTTGATACCGTGAGCGGTGCTACAAATTCAAGCAGAGTAATTAAAAAAGCTGCTGAAAATGCTTTGCTGGGCAATTAGTATAATAATAAGGCAGAGGAAGTTTTTGAAACATTCTGGATTTGTTATTGGAATGTGGAACGGTTACCTGTAAGGTAAACGGATAAATTAAACGGCATGTCAGGAAATTAAGATTTTCAGAGTCTTCCTGGCATGCCATTTATTTTTTGCTGTGTTTTTAGTAATCCAACGTCCTATAGTAACAATCTATAACATCGAGTAAACTGATATTAGAATGATATTTTACCAAAGTGGAGAAAATGGCTTATAAGCATGGTGTACGTGATACGCTCAGGCAACAGCCCATCCTGCCAATCAAAGCCATCGGAAAAGTGTAAGAGAATGCCCTGTAAAGGTATCAGGGGAAATTTGCATTTTTTTACCCTTTAATTTAATTGTATAGTCTATATGTTTATATGTGACATTATATTGGAAGCAAAATGACTATACAATACAAGTGTTTAGTTAAAGTAAGGACGGTGAATTAAAATGAATTTAAATTATAAAGCCATAGGCACACGCATTAAGGATGCGCGTTTAATGCAAAATATGAGCCAGGAGAGGCTGGCGGAGCTTGCCGGTTTATCCACGACCCACACCAGCCATGTTGAAACAGGAAATACTAAGGTGAGCCTCCCTTCGCTTGTAAAGATTGCAAATGCCCTTGGGGTTTCCTTGGACGAGCTGGTATGTGACAGTATCATTAAGGGACAGGCCGTATTTGAAAGTGAACTTGCAAGAACAATCGGAGATTGCAATGAACTGGAAATACGGGTAATCTCGGACATGGCAAAGGCAATCAAGACAAGCATGCGGCAAAGAATAAAGATGTGACCGTATATTTCAAGATTTGGTATATTTCAGGATTTGGTATATTTCAGGATCTGGCATATTTCTAGATTCGGTATATTTCTAGATTCGGTATATTTCAAGATCTAGTATATTTCAAGATTTAGCATATTTCTAGATTTAGTATATTTCCAGATATTGAAATATGTCATTTTTTGTGGTAAATTTAAAGAATGGAGATGTTGTGATGGAATACTTAACAGTGAAAGAAGCTGGGATAAAATGGGGCATCGGGAGCAGGATGGTAACAATCTACTGTACAAGCGGTAGAATCAAGGGTGCAGTCAAAAAAGGGAATCTTTGGCTGGTTCCAGCGGATACTCCAAAGCCGATAGATATGCGAAGAAAATCATCAGAGAAATAAAGCTCTGAAGCGTTACTTCAAATAGAAAGGCATATTCTCCCCTCCCAGCTTGGAGGGAAAGATGCAAAAGAAAATAAACCAACATAATAATTATTATTTTTCAGACAAACTTAAGAGGCAGCTTGGCCAAATATCCCATCATCCCTTAACCATCGTGGAGGCACCGTCCGGCTTTGGAAAGACGACGGCTGTCAGAGAGTATTTAAAAGAGCAAATATCCCATGGTGCTTGTGAATATTGGTATACCTGTTTGGGCGAGTCGGCTTCTATGGCGTGGATGGGAATCTGTGAGTTGTTTTCCAATATAAATGTCAGAGTAGCTGATGATCTTAAAGACCTGAAGATGCCTACTATGGATACGCTGTTTTATATTACGGCATATCTGAGGGATATTCATTGCCAGGCGGAAACATATTTAGTAGTTGATAACTACCAGCTTGTTAACTGTGATATCCCGCGTGAGTTAATCGGTGTTTTTTCTCTTCATGGAAATCCGGAGCTGCATATGATATTTATAACCCAGCAATTGGAGACGAAACAACAGATTTCAATCCATAATAATAATATTCATACAATTGATGCATCTTCCTTCTTCTTTGACCGGGAGGGAACGGCCAGTTTGTTCCGCATGGAAGGCATCCGCCTGACTGATGAGGAATTAGAGAGAATATTTATGAGCACGGAAGGCTGGATATCCGCCATCCGTTTACAGATGATTAATTTTATAGAAACAGGTTCCGTTGAGCTTGCGGCTGACATTGAGGAGCTGGTAGAAAAAGCTATCTGGAATAATCTTTCAGAGGCAGAAAAAGACTTCTTTTTATCCGTTTCGGTTCTGGATAGCTTTACAATACGCCAGACGGCCATTATGCTGGATCAGGAGGCTCCCTCGGAGGAAATGATAGAGCTTCTCAAGCATAATGATTTCATAAGATATCTACCGGATAAATATCTGTACAGCATGCACAGCATTTTGCAGGAATATCTGCGAAGCCGTTTATATAATCAGATGCCGGAGGATTATCAAAATCAGATCTTTCGTAAAGCTGGAAATTCCTGTGCTGCCATGGCACAGTATTATCCTGCTTCTGAATTTTTTTATAAAATCAAAGATTTCGACGCTATTCTGTCCTTACCCTTCAGCCGCGAATATTTAGACCAAGAAAAAGAAAAATATCAGTGGGATTTTATTGTTACCATAGTCGATGAATGCCCGGAAGAAATCTTATGTAAATATCCTTTTACCATAATCACCTTTGGCTACTACACACTTATGAACGGCCAGACTCAGGCATACCGGAAATTATGCGGTCTGCTTAGTATAGCAGTCCAAAAGGAGGATGCAGGCTTAGGTCAGGAGGAATTGCAGAAATTAAGGGGGGAATATACCCTGCTGGCAACCCTGGGAGACTTTAATAACGTTCCGAAAATGATGGAGGGCCATGAAACCGCACTGAAGATTTTAGGAAAGCCTTCTGTTATGATCAGGCCTGACACCCCGTGGCTATTTGCTACCACCTCTGTTTTAAGTATGTTCTGGAGAGAAGGCGGTGAGCTGGAAAATGAGCTGCAGCAAATAGATGCAGCGTCCCGTTTATATTATAAGGTAGCCGGGGGACATGGCATCGGCTTTAATATTATCATGCGTGCCGAGGCCATGCTTATGAGGGGTGAGGACGATGAAGCGGAGATTCTATGCCATAAAGCACTCTATGAGGCCCACAGCTATCAGCAGGTCGGTATGTGCATCTGTGCAGAATTAGTCCTTGCCTGCATTGCTATCCTGCGCGGCGAGGTGGAGGGGTATTTTACTGCAATCAGGAATATACAAGGCTATGCCAAGGAAAATTCCAATCTATATATTCTGCATATGGTTGAATACTGCATGTCAGTCATAGGCCTTATTTTGGATATCAAAGATTACGTGGCTCCATGGCTTTATGACCTGGAGAGTATAAGAAAGGTATTGTATTCGCCGGTGATTCCCCACGCGCAAATACTTTACCTGAAGCTTTAGATTATAGAAAAGAGGTATAATGAGCTTTATGGAATCTCACAGCTTATCCTGGACGCATCAAAGAACGCAGACGGAAGTATTAAGTATATGATGCCCCAGGTATATTACTTTAAGTATCTTGCCATAGCAAAATATAATAACGGGGATGCTCCCCAGGCCCAGGAATATCTAAAGCAGGCTCTTGCCGCAGCATTGCCGGACAAGATTTATCTTCCCTTTGCCCAAGGAGTGGGCAGGTTGAATTCTCTTTTAGAGGCATTAAAGAATTCCGTATCAGACAAGGATGGGATAAATGCCGTGATTGAGCTTAGCAGGCGTCAGGAGAGGGGCATGAAAATCATTAGAAAGGCGATTATCTCTGATAAATCTCCGCTGACACCAAGGGAAAGGGAGATCGCCCGGCTCGCAAGGGACAGGCTGAGCGCAAAGGAGATTGCCGACAAGCTGTATATCTCTGAGGCAACTGTCAGAACCATCCTTAGAAATGTATATAGTAAGCTGGATATCCATTCAAAGACTGAGCTGGGCTCAAAGAAATTTTGACAAAAAAATCAAAAATACTACATAATTGGGTATGAATAAAAAATAAATCCGCGTATTATCCTGTGGGGTAGATTCATTTTGGAAGGATAGATGAAATATAATCTCGTTAACGGGAAAAAATGGGTATAAATTACTAGAATCCAGAATAAGGCAACAGCAATATAGAAGGTTCGTGAAATAAGTCAAATTTAGAGGGAATTTGACGAAAAATAAAAATACTACAAAATTGAGGATGGAAAAAAAAGCAATCTGCTGTACTTTTTATACAGCAGATTGCTTTTTTTGGAGTTATAGATGTAGACAGCCGTGAGAAATATGATTGAAAAGAACGGACTTACAGTTTTTGAAGAGCCGGAGAAAGTAAATGGATTCAAAGGAGGAAGAAGCTTGGATAACGGATTTTCGAAGGATTCCATGATGGACATATTCATATATGAAACCACGCAAAACATTGGGCAGCTGGAAGAGATCATACTGGACAGTGAAAAGGCATGTTGCTTTACACCTGCTGCAGTGGATGAGATTTTTAGAAATATGCACACCATCAAGGGGGCTTCCGCCATGATGATGTATAACAATATTTCATTGCTTTCCCATGCCGTGGAGGATCTATTTTATTTTATACGCGAGGAAAAGCCGGAAAATATGGACTGTGCCCAGCTTTCAGATCTGGTTCTGGACGGAGTGGATTTTATTAAGCTGGAGCTGGAGAAGGTTAAAAATGCGGACAGCCCGGATGGGGATCCATCGGATCTGATCGGAAGCATCAAGGAGTTTCTGACCTGCATCAAGGAAGAAAAGGATTTACCTGATAAAGAAGTAACAGAGCCGGTAATGCACCAATACTATCTGCCACCGAGTAAGAATAACAGCGGTACAGATAAAAAAGTCTACGAAGCAGTCATTTATTTTGAGGATGGCTGTGAAATGGAGAATATCAGAGCCTTTACCATCATTCACAATCTGAAGGATATTGTAGAGGACTTCAGCTATTTTCCGGAGGATATTATAGAGGATATTGACAGTGTCCGGGTGATACGTGAACAGGGGTTTAAGATCCTGCTAAGAAGTAATAGGAGTACGCAGGAATTGCAGCATTTTCTTACAAGTACCGCTTATATCAGGGATTTGACGCTTGTGGAGCTTACAGAAGGCCGGATGCCCCCACAATTTTATTTACCTCAGAACAGGGCTGTTCAGGAGGCTCCGATCATAATACCAAGGCTGCAGGATCAGGAGCTTTTGGGTCAGGGACAAGGGGAAAACAGGAGCCTGCATCAAAACATCATCAGTGTGGACGTCGTAAAGCTGGATAAGCTGATGGATATGATGGGTGAAATGGTGATTGCCGAAGCGATGGTTACACAAAATCCGGAGCTTAAGGCGTTGCAGCTAAACAGCTTCTATAAGGCAGCCAGGCAGTTAAGGAAGATTACCGGTGAAATGCAGGATATGGTTATGTCCATACGCATGGTTCCCCTGTCGGCAACCTTCCGCAAGATGTACCGAATCGTACGGGACATGGGGAGGAAGCTAAATAAAGAGGTGGAGCTGACACTGTCCGGGGAAAACACGGAAGTTGATAAGAATATCATTGAACATATTTCAGATCCGCTGATGCATCTTGTCCGTAATGCAATAGACCATGGAATCGAGGCTTCCGACGAGAGGATACGCCTTGGAAAACCAAGGGCGGGGCAGATAACCCTGGAGGCAAAAAATGCCGGAAATGACGTCCTCATCATTATCCGGGATGACGGCAGGGGGCTTGACAGGGACAAGATCTTGAGAAAAGCCATGGAGCATGGGCTGATCCATAAACCGGAAAACGAAATGACGGAGAAGGAAATTTATAATTTGATTTTCCTGCCCGGCTTTTCCACGAATGATAGGGTTACGGAATTTTCCGGCAGGGGAGTGGGCATGGATGTTGTGGTAAAGAACCTGGAAGCGGTGGGCGGTTCGGTGTCTGTGGATAGCTTTGAAGGGTCAGGAACGGTAACGACGCTGAAAATACCGCTTACTCTGGCGATCATAGATGGAATGAATATACGGGTGGGCAACGCCAGGTATACCCTCCCGACTACCTCCATCCAGGAAACCTTCCGGGCGAAGGCAAAAGACATTATAAAAGGCGGCACGGGCAAGGAGATGATTATGGTCCGGGGAAATTGCTATCCCGTCTTCCGGCTTCATGAGGAGTTTGGCGTAGCAACAGAAATCACTGATTTGACAAAAGGGATCATGCTTATGACCGCGCAAGAGGGCAAGGGACTCTGCCTTTTTGCCGACGAGCTTCTGGGTCAGCATCAGGTAGTGGTAAAAACACTTCCTTCCTATATGAAAAACATACGCAAGGTAGAAAAGCTGGCGGGCTGTACGCTCCTAGGGGATGGAAGTATCAGCCTTATCCTTAATATAGGGGGGCTGCTCAGTCTATGAAGTGGGGTAGCCCGACTTATGTACAAAGAAAACAAAAGGAGGTAATAAAAATGAATCAGATGGAAGCATTGGTTCTGGAGGAGCAGGACGAAGATACCTTAAAAGGAAAATATCTTATCTTTTTGCTTGGGAATGAAATGTATGGAATGGAGATCCGCTATATAACGGAGATCATAGGGATTCAGCCCATTACGGAGGTTCCTGAGATGCCCGGATATGTGAAGGGCATCACGAACCTTCGGGGGAAGATTATTCCTGTCATGGATGTCCGGCTGCGGTTTAAAAAAGCGCCCAGGGAGTACGATGACAGGACCTGTATTATCGTACTGGAAACGAATGATATTTCCATTGGTTTAATCGTGGACAGCGTTTCGGAGGTGATCCCCATTGAGGAGGAAGATATCGCACCTCCCCCTGATATCAATAAAGGCAGCCATAATTATATCAAAGGCATCGGAAAGGCCGGAGGAAGTGTCAAGCTGCTGCTGGACTGCCAGAAGCTGCTGACAGACGATGAGCTCCAGTCGCTTGGCGTTATTGCCTAGGGTGGTGAAATCGTGATTGCAATAGAAGAACGGGAATTCAGGCAGTTTGCCGATTACATAAAAGCCAATTACGGCATTTATTTTAAAAATGAAAAAAAGACCTTGATAGAGGGAAGGCTCGGTCCGATACTCTCAAGCATGAATTTTGGCAGCCTGACGGAGTACATGAAATACGTGACGTCAGATAAAACGGGACAGGCGGCTGTTATTATGCTGGATAGGATTACGACAAACCACACCTTCTTCCTGAGGGAGCCGGCACATTTTAATTACTTTAGGGACATTGCCCTTCCCTATCTGACAAAGGCAGTTAGGGACAAGGATCTGCGTATCTGGAGTGCCGCTTGTTCTTCCGGGGAAGAGCCTTACACCTTGGCCATGATCCTTGATGAGTTTTTCGGCCCTAATAAGGCGGGCTGGGATACAAAAATATTGGCCACGGA
This sequence comes from Mobilitalea sp., assembly GCA_029974875.1. The sequence goes on along the minus strand of JARKQP010000743.1, from coordinate 15,294 downwards.
TATCTCCCGGGGGATCCTTGACATTGCACGGGCCGGCATATACGGCAAAGAGAAAATGAGTGATCTTCCGGAGGCGTGGATCAGGAGATATTTTACCGGGAATGACAGTGGACAGTATGTTTTGTCTGAAAAAATCAGGAATGAAGTGATTTTTAGCAATATTAACCTGATGGACTCTGTGTTTCCCTTCCGACAGAAAATGCACGTTATATTTTGCCGCAATGTCATGATTTATTTTGACAATGATACTAAGGATAGACTGATAGAACATTTATATGACATTACCGAGCCGGGAGGCTTCCTGTTCATCGGGCATTCCGAGGGACTGAACCGTGAGACAACCCGGTACAAATATGTGATGCCTGCTGTCTATAGGAAGGAGTAAGCTTGGAGATACAAAAACCGGTCCGGGTATTGGTTGTTGACGATAGTCCCGTATCCAGGGAACTGATCGTAAGAGGAATTTCTTCTGATCCCCAGATCATGGTGGCGGCAGTTGCAGCGGATCCGTTTGAGGCCAGGGATAGAATTATTGAAGTACGTCCCAACGTGATCATCTGTGATGTGGAAATGCCGAAAATGAACGGCATTGAATTTGTACGACAGCTGCTGCCCCAGTATTATGTTCCTGTTATCATGATTAGCGCGGTCAGCAATGGGGTTTTTGAGGCAATGGAGGCTGGCGCGGTAGATTTTGTGGTGAAGCCGGATATCCGGTCACCGAAGGGTACGGAAGCTTTTATTAAGGATCTGGTCCAAAAAATAAAGACCGGTATCACGGCAAAGGCTGTGCTGCCGAGCGCGGGAAAGGTAATGGCAAAGGTTCCTGGCAATAGGGAACAAAGTGGGGTCCATATGATCGCCATTGGAGCCTCTACCGGCGGAACGGAAGCCATTTACAGCATACTGAGTTCCCTTCCTCCCACCGTTCCGGGTATCGTGGTCGTACAGCATATTCCGCCTGTATTTTCAAAAATGTATGCACAAAGGCTGGATAATCAGACCTCCCTGAGAACCAAGGAGGCAGAGACCGGAGACTACATTGATCCGGGAAGGGTCTTGATTGCACCGGGAGACATGCATATGAGGGTAAAAAAGATGGGAAGCAGGTATCAGGTGGAGTGCTTTCCGGGGGAGAAGGTGAATGGGCATTGCCCCTCCGTAGATGTTTTGTTTGAATCCGTGGCAAAGGAAGCAGGCGGAAGTGCCGTGGGGATTTTGCTGACAGGGATGGGATATGACGGCGCAAAAGGGCTTCTTGCCATGAGGCGTAAGGGATGCAGGACCATCGGGCAGGATGAGGCGACATCAATCGTATATGGAATGCCCAAAGTGGCCTTTAATATAGGCGCAGTAGAGATTCAGTCAGCCTTGGAAAGCATCCCCCAAACGCTGTTAAATTGTTTTCCGGTGAGGTGATTAGGATGGAGCTGATCGTAGGAATGGGGGAATACGTTGTAACGAACAGTGAAGAGGATACCATTAGGACCTTTGCTCTGGCATCCTGTGTGGGAGTTACTGTTTATAGTCCGGCAAAAAAAGCGGCCGGCATGCTCCATATAGTTCTCCCCGCTCCCTTTGGCAGGAAGGATGAGCTGGAGCGCCCAGGCTATTTTGCAGAAACAGGCATCCCGTTGCTTATCAACCAGATATGCGGGAAATTCGGCTGCAGAAAGGAAGAGCTGCTCATCCAAATGTATGGAGGTGCGGAGTCCAGAATGCAGCAGGACATATACAATATAGGGAAGAAGAATATTGACGCTGTTAAGCATGCTTTGTTCGATATGGGCCTCACCATCAGTAAAGCAGATCTGCGGGGGAATGATAGCAGGACCATATCCATGGAAGTAAGGACAGGGTTGGTGGAGGTTTACCGGCAGCCCATCTTAAGATAAGGAGGGATTTTATTGCTTCAAAATATCCGGCAATCAGACAGGCTGGAATTTATCGCAGCAGCCATGTCTTGTATTGGAGATGGTGTGATCGTAACAGACCGGAAAGGAATAGTACAATATATAAATCCTGCGGGAGAGAAGCTGACGGGCTGGAGTGAAAAGGAAGCGGTGGGAAGGCTCTTTGGCGAGGTGTTCCTCCTGGTGGATTTCTTTACCGGGAAACAGCTGGACAGCCCCATCAAGACTACACTTAAGTATGGTATGACTGTGGGACTGCAAAACCGCTCTGCATTGCTCACGAAAAAGGGAGAGAAGTATTTTGTTTCGGCGAGCTGCTCCCCAATCTATCTCTCTGACCGTGAAGCGGAGGGTGTTGTAATCGTATTCCGTGATATAGACCGCATCAAAAATATGGAGGAAGAGACCACAAAGGAAAAAAACAATCTCAAAAATGTGCTGGAGGCCTTGTCGACAGGAATTGCTTTGGTCGAAGGCGATGCTATTGTCAGGTGGGTAAATAAATCCTTACTAGAGATCTTTCATATTCAGGAGGAAGATATTGTCGGACAGCGCTTCGGTGACGGCTCCCATTGCATTTACAGCTATGAAAAGGGCTGCGGCGAAGGGGAAAGCTGCCGGTTATGTGAAATACGTAAAAATATACGCAGGGTTATGCAGGAGAATGTGAGCCGCAAGCAGGTTACGTTCCAACGTTTCTTTTTAAGGGATGGCACGGAAAGCTGCCTATGGCTGAGCATCAGCTTTATACCGCTTGTTGTCTCAGATGAAAAGCAGATTGTACTGGCGGTTGAAGACATCAGTGAGCAGAAAAACTATGAAACGGCGCTTCAAAGGAGCCGGGATGAGGCGGAATCCGCCAACAGGATCAAAAGTGAATTTCTAGCCAATATGAGCCATGAAATCCGGACACCCTTAAACGGACTGATTGGCATGATGGATCTGCTCTTGCAGTCACCCATGGATGAGGAGCAGATGGAATATGTCCAGATGGCAACCTCCAGTGCCAATACCTTACTGAAGGTAATCAACGATATTTTGGATTTTTCAAGGATCGAAGCAGGTAAAATTACTATTTCGGATCATCCTTTTGATATAAAGGGGCTGATGGAGGAAATTATAAAAATCCATACAGTCCTTGCAGAAAAGAAGGGTCTGAAGCTGCTCTATGGCATTGATCCGGACATTTCGGAGTATGTAAGCGGCGACCCGGACCGCCTGCGCCAGATATTAAATAATTTGCTCGGAAATGCAGTCAAGTTTACAGAAACGGGCGAGATTAAGGTTACAGTCCATAAAATGAAGGAGCCGGGAGCAAAAGAATGGCTGGAGTTCCGTATATTGGATACAGGAGCCGGTATATCAGCGGAAAACATGGAGCTGCTGTTCAAACGGTTCAGCCAGGTAGATGGGTCGGTAACCCGCAGACACAGCGGAACAGGCCTGGGACTTGCTATTTGCAAGCAGCTTGCCGAATTGATGGGAGGCACAATTCATGCGGAGAGCGAGGTAGGGAAAGGAAGTGCCTTTTATTTTAGGATAGGCTTAGCCTCCTGCGAAAAGCCCACAGCGGATAGCTTTCAGGATTCCATACCGGAGTCGGGACAGCTGTTGTCCCCTATTGTTGTGGATGACAACGAATTCAGGCAGCTTATTACGGAAAAAGCAGCGGATGGAGAGGAACAACGGATTGTCATCCTGGGGAACCAGGAGGATACGGAGGTATGCAGCAGTATCCGGCTTGATGAAAAAGGGGCAATTATTTTTAACCGGACACCGGTGGTGGTTACCGAGGAAGCAGTGTCCCGGGAACTGGAAAGTCTCAGGCAGGCCATTCAGGAGCTAAGGAGAATAGTATTTGAGAAAAAGTTTGCCCTGATAGAAGGAACAGCCCATAGAGTGAAAAAAATAGCGCTTAAATTAGGGAAAGAGGAGCTTAAAAATTTGTCGTTTAAAATTGAGCTGGCTGCCAGAAAGCAGCAATGGGGTATTGCAACAGAGTACTGTTGGAGGATAATCAATGAATTTAGCTTTAGTAATAAGGAGGTATAGCGCATGAAAATTTTGATTGCGGAGGATGATCTGGTCAGTAGAAGCTTTTTGAGTAAATTCCTTGAGAAGTATGGAGAAATTGACATGGTCGTAGATGGTTTGGAAACACTGGACGCCTTCCTTATGGCGCTAAAGGAAGAAAAGCCCTACGACTTGATATTCCTGGACATTATGATGCCGAAGGTGGATGGCATAAAAACCTTAAAAGCGGTCAGGGATCTGGAAAAGCAATATAGTGTCGCAGAGGAAAACAGGGTGAAGATTATTATGACAACAGCACTTGCAGAGGCACAGCTTGTGCGGACGGCCTTTGAATATGGCTGTGAGGTATATGCGTCCAAGCCTATTGACACGAAGAAATTAGTCGAGGCGATGGAAAAGATAGGACTGATCAAGGAAAACACAGCAAAAATGTTAGACGGTTCCTTTGAGCCGGACCGGATTCAGGAAGGGTATTTTAAAAGTGTACATGCCCAGCCGGATTACCAGCTGGAGGTAATCATGGAAACCGGAACAACCATACATTTTGACTTCCGGTCCAGACTGAACACCGTGCGTTATGGGATGCTCAGGGATGAAGAATTGTTCCGGAGCGTGCACACGGATGGAAACTATCTGATTTTTAAGAAAGCCAACAGGATGCCAGTGAAAATTACCGCTTCCGAGTTCATGGACCTGGTCTTAATTGACCGGAGAAAATGATGTATAACCGACTATCTATTATGCCCAGCAAAACTAACCAAATCGGAGGATCCGATAACAAAGGAGGAAATAAAGCATTATGAAAAACTTATCTGTCAGTAAAAAATTAATTGTTGGTTTTGGTATTTTGCTTATTTTAATGGTATCATCAATCGTGCTGTCCATTTACAGCATCAATAGCATCAGCCGGCAGGTAGAGCTGTATGGACAGTATACCCTGCCAAATAACAATAGCATTTGGACAATCAGGAGAAATATTGTGTCAGCCCAGCGTTACCTGGAGAGAGCCTTCATTGAGAAGGATGCCCAGTCCATCGAGGGCTTCCTGGCGAAGGCTGAAGAGGATGGAAAATCGGCACTTGTGGAGCTTAATAACTATGCAGAGAACCAAAGGAATACGGATTTTAATGAGCAGATAGAGGAGGTCACTGCCCTGCTAGGTGAAGCAGGTGCCGCAAGAGTTAAAATTGCGGGATTAGTAAAAAATCCTACGCAGGAAAATGTACAAAAAGGATATGATATGTTCCTGGAGGAATATGTCCCTCCTTTCGATCAGGCAGCGGATATTTTGATTGGATTTACGGATGAGCTGAATACGAGCGCTGCGCAGCAAAGAGCCGATGCGGAAAAGACGGTACAAATGGCTTGGATTCTGCTTATCTCCTGCGCTGCAGCTTCCATCCTCATAACAGTGGTGGTTATCATTGCAATCAGAAAATCCATCCTGAATCCGGTCAAGGAAATCGTGAATGTGTTTGAAGAAATTTCAAAAGGAAATATGAAGGGTGAGATAAAGTACGAAAGCCGTGATGAAATGGGGCAAATGGCTAAGCTCATCCAAAAATCCAACCAGATCCAAGGCACGATTCTTGGGGATGTGATCGAGAAATTTACGAAGATATCCAGAGGTGATTTACAGATCCGGGTAGACTTAGATTACCCCGGTGATTTCATGGCTTTGAAGCAGACCATTGAGGATACCGTGTCTGCCTTAAATAGCACAATGCTGACGATTAATACGGCTGCCGAACAGGTCAGCACAGGAGCCTCCCAGGTTGCAAGCGGAGCCCAGGCACTTGCTGCAGGCTCGACGGAGCAGGCAGCATCAGTGGAAGAACTGACGGTTTCCCTTGAGAAAATCGCTGAGCAGGCCTCAGAGAATTCCTCAAACGTTAAGACAGCTACCCAGTATGTGGGAGAAGCTGTTACGGGCGTAAACACGGGAAATGAACATATGGAACAGCTGACAGAGGCAATGGAGGAGATCGGAGCCGCGTCGAACCAGATTACCAATATCACAAAAGTGATTGAAGACATTGCCTTCCAGACAAATATCCTGGCTCTGAATGCTGCTATCGAAGCGGCCCGGGCAGGCAGTGCGGGAAAGGGCTTTGCAGTTGTGGCGGATGAGGTGCGTAACCTTGCCGCAAAATCTGCGGAAGCAGCCCATCAGACAGCTGAGCTGATCCAAGCATCCGTTGTCACCGTAGAAAAAGGGACACAGACAACGGCAGAAACGGCCAGGATTTTGCAGGACGTCGGAATTAAAGCGAAGCTGGTCAATGACAGTATCGTAAGAATTGAACAGGCGTCCACACATCAAGCCGATGCCATTGAGCAGATAAAGATCGGTCTCCTGCAGGTTTCCTCTGTCGTACAGACCAATGCGGCAACTGCGGAAGAAAACTCAGCAACCAGCGAGGAAATGTCCGCCCAGGCTGCCACCCTGCGTGAAGAAGTTGGAAGATTTAAATTGAATTCCGGCTATGAAAGGAATAGCCTGATGTCCATTTCCCTGCACAGTGAGCTTCCTGATGTAAATGCACCAAGGTTTGAAGCAGCCTCCGCTTTAGGAAAGTATTAGGAGGGCAAGGTGGTGTCAATTATTAATACACTTCTTGCGATACTCTATGAGAAGAGCATGGAGACGGAGGAACATTCGAAAAGGCTGGAGACCTACTGCCATTCCATTGGCCGAAAGCTGCGGCTTTCATCAAAGGAGATGGATGAGCTGTCCTTGTTCGCACTTTTGCATGACATAGGAAAAGTAGAAATCAATCCGGATATCCTGAAAAAGCCGTCCTCCCTTACTGCTGAGGAATGGGCTGAAATGAAGCGCCATCCCGAAATCGGTTATCGGATTGCACAAACGATACCTGAGCTTGCCACTGTTTCAGACTATATCCTCTCACATCATGAGCGCTGGGACGGGAAAGGATATCCCCGTGGCTTGAAGGGAGAAGAGATCCCCTTGCCCTGCCGCATCCTTGCGGTAACGGATGCCTTCGACGCAATGACAAATGACCGGGTATACCGGGAGGCTATGAGCCGTGAAGAAGCAATTCTTGAGCTTGAAGAAAATGCAGCCACACAATTTGATCCGGCGATTACAAACCTTTTTGTTGAAATTATTGTGGGTAAAGGTTAGTAGATGAAGAGTAGTGCGTAAAGAATAATGTATAGAGATTAGTACATGAAGATGATTAGAGTGTCAAATGGGTAAGATTTAGGTTGTGAGGTAAATGCGAGTGCATATATATGCATCTGGCTTGCCTTTAACATCGTATGATTACCATGTGCAGGCAATCATACGAGGCCCGGTCTGCGCCATATGCATATATATGCACTCGCATTTACCGCGATAGCTATAGAAAGACTTTTGATGTTCGAATCATAAAGATTAATACATGGAGATTAGTACGCGAAGATTAGTACATGAAGAAGATGTTGCAAACAGAAGGCCTATACCGTATATTGCAGAGGATAATTCTTCAATATATGGTATAGGCCTTCTGTTTTGCAGCATCCATTTTCCATAGTTTCGTTTCTTTATAACTCCCATCTTTTCATCCAAGGTATTGACAATGGCGCGGATGCTAATCTATATCAATGATTTCACCTGCCGGATTTAATCTGAAAATAATGCTTCATATTCAGCAACACTTAATATACGTCCCTTGTCTGTCATTTTAATGACATCATTTTCAATGATGATATTTCCTTCCTTTAACAGGGTTTTCACAATTTTATCCGTTAAGCCCATCTCCCAATGCAAATGGGTTGCCAAGGTATGGATACCGGCTTCCTGGATTTCCGTTTCACTTCCTTCGTGATTATATAAATGAAATAGAAGAGTCTTCTTGCTAAAATCTAATTTCTGCCTGCTACGCCTTCTCAAAGAGCTTATGAATCCCCTGTGAGGGGCTGTTATAAATACGATTAAGAAAACAAGTCCGGTTATAACTGCCATGCTCCCCGAGATTGAGACGTCAAAGAAAACTGCAAGATAAAATCCTAAAATCCCATTTACAGCACCGATCATTCCGCTAAGGACAAGCATATGCTTTAAATCATCTGTCAGCAGATAAGCGGTAACAGGAGGACCGATCATAAAAGCAACCACTAATACAGAACCGACTGCCTCAAAAGCTCCGACTGTTGTAATGGATACAAGCATCATCAGGCAGTAATGAATGAGAGCGGGAGAAATTCCGACAACGGCAGCTAACACAGGATCGAAGGTTACTATTTTTAACTCTTTAAAAAAGATTATAATAAATGCAAGGTTAATGATTAGTAAAGCCATTGTACTGTAGATTGCCTTGGCACCGATGTCATAACCGAATATGATCATGCGGTTAAAGGGTGCAAATGCAAGCTCCCCTAACAGGACGGAATCTGTATCCAGATGGACGGAGCCGGCATATTTTGTAATCAATATAATTGCTATGGAGAATAAGAGGGGAAATACAATACCGATGGCGGCATCTTCCGAAAGCAGCTTGGTACGGTTTAGGGTTTCCGTAAGCCATACGGTTGCAAGACCTATCAGGGCCGCTCCTACAATAAGGAGTGGGGAGGATAAATCATGGGTCAGGAAAAATGCAAGCACAATTCCCAGCAAAATGGTGTGGGTAATGGAATCGGACATCATGGACATTTTCCTTAAGACCAGAAAAACTCCGGGGAGTGAGCAGGCTACCGCTACGATTACTGCAATCAACTGGATTTCAAATTGTGGGGACATTTCCATCACCTCCCTGATCTCTTAGCAGCAGTTTCAAATTCCTCCTGTGCATCACTTTTTGCAGGATGCCTCTTCCGGGTGCAAAGAGGACACTGAAGATAACAATACCACTGATAAAAACTACGATTGCCGGCCCGGTAGGCAGCTTTGCCACAAGGGAGCTTGCCGCCGTGCCGAAGACGCCGGAGACTGCTCCGAAGAGGGCAGAAAGTGCAACCATAATCCAAAATTTATTGGTCCATTGCCTTGCCGCAACGGCCGGTGCAATCAGCATGGCACTCATGAGAATAACCCCTACGGTCTGTAAACCTGTAATAATTGCCATAACGATCATGAAGGACAATAAGAGATTTAATCTATGCGCAGGAAAACCAAGGCTTTTTGCATATTCTTCATCAAATATATATAGCTTGAATTCCTTCCAGAACAAAAGGATAAAAACAAGCAGTATGACACCGCAGATTACCATGAAATAGACATCCCTTTGCAGCAGCGTAGATGCCTGCCCGAAGATAAAGCGTTTTAATCCGGCCTGATTGGAATTGGGTATTTTCTGCACATAGGTTAAAAGCACCAACCCCAGGCCGAAGAAAACGGACATTACCAAAGCCAGGGCGCTGTCAAATTTGATTCGCGTATGCTTTACAATGTTGATTATGAAATAAGTGGCCATTAACCCCGAAATCAATGCACCGAGCAGAAGGATCTCCGTATTCTTAGAACCGGTCAGTACAAATGCCATAACAACACCGGGCAATGCCGCATGGGATACGCCATCCCCTAATAAGCTTTGTTTACGCAGCACCGCAAAGCTTCCTAAAACACCGCTGATTAAGCCCAGAATAGCAGAGCCTAAGGCTACTGTCTGAAAGGTATAATCCTTGAACAGATGAATAAGTGCCTCCATGAAAACACCTCCCTTCCTAAACCGCGCTTTTTAATAGATTACCTGAGCTGCGGTATGCTTTTTTCAGGTTTTGTTCGTGAAACACCTCTTCCACCGGACCGCTGGCAATTACCTTGATATTAATCAGGGTAACCCAGTCAAAATAATCCGGCACTGTCTGCAAATCATGGTGTACAACCACGACGGTCTTACCGGATTCCTTCAGCTCCTTTAGCAGTACAACAATTGCCTTTTCCGTCTGGGTATCAACACCCTTAAAGGGTTCATCCATAAAATAAATATCAGCTGTCTGCATTAAAGCTCTTGCCAGGAAGACTCTTTGCTGCTGGCCGCCGGATAATTGACTGATCTGACGGCTGGCATATTCCGTCATGCCGACCTTTTGCAAGCATTCCATGGCGGCTTCCTTATCCTTTTTGCCTGGACGCTTAATGAAGCCCAGCCTTCCGTAGCAGCCCATAAGCACGATGTCCAGCACAGTTGCGGGGAAATCCCAATCCACGCTTCCGCTTTGGGGAACGTAAGCAACCTTATTCTTTAATTTGCGAAGGCTGTTGTCCGTTTCATGGAAAAAACGGACAGTTCCCGAAACCGGGACTAAAAGTCCAAGCATGGCTTTTAGCAAGGTAGTCTTGCCGGCCCCGTTAGGTCCTATGACTGCCATTAGCTTACCCTGCGGGATATCTAAATCAATATCCCACAGTACAGGCTTTGCATCATAGGCAACAGTTAGATCCTCAATTTGAACGGCGTAATTTGATTCATATAATTCCATACAAACACCTCCTTTTTCTGGAGAGCAATTATTTTAAAGCTCCAACAATTGTATCAATATTAGCTTTCACGGTCAGAATGTAAGTTTCAGCACCGGAATCCGCCCCACCCAGTGAATCAGAGTAAAGCTCCCCGCCGATGCTTACATCAAAGCCCTTTGCCTTTACGGCTGCCTGTAAAGCCTCTATGGTTTTGGGAGGTACGGAGGATTCTACGAAAATAGCCTTTATTTTGCGCTCCGTAATAAAATCAGCCAGATTGCTTACATCAGCGGTACCTGCCTCCGCATCGGTGCTGATACCCTGCAAGCCCTTTACTTCAAAGCCGTAGGCTCTGCCAAAATAGTTAAAGGCATCGTGTGCTGTAATTAAAACCCGTTGCTCCTGAGGGATTTCTGAAACTTTATCCTTGATGTATGTATCCAGAGAATCTAACTCGTTCAGGTATGCCTTAAGATTATCGGAATAATCCGCTGAGTGCGCAGAATCGGCCTCCGATAACTTATCAGCTACGATCTGGGCGGCATCCTTCCAAAGGGAGACATCAAACCAGATGTGAGGGTCATGTGTGGAGGAATCGCCCTCCCAGGATAATAAATCCTCCTCCTTCAGCCCTTCCTCGATGCATATAACAGTGCTTCCCCGGTCTGTGAGAGATTCAAATATTTCTCCCATTTTACCCTCCAAATGCAGACCATTGTACACTACGACGTCAGCCTCCTGCATCAGTGTAACATCTCCGGCACTTGCCTGGTAAAGATGGGGATCAATACCCGGGCCCATGAGACCGTTCACCGTAACATGTTCACCTCCTATAATCCTTGAAAGATCCGCCAGCATGGTAGTGGTTGCTACGAGGTTTAATGTATCCTTTTCCTTTGTCTGTTCTGCTTTTTTGCATCCGGTGAATGCTAAGGCCGCAACAAGAATTAAGATAAAAAAGCTTTTAAGGTTTCGATTCATAAATAATCCTCCATTCTTTTCAAAATTAAAGTTATAAGATCATTTGGTTTCAGATACAAAAATCTGACAGGCAGCCTTGTAACTGATCTGAATTGTTTTTTCTCCCAGGGACAGTGTAAAGGGACCTTCGTAGTCGCCAACGGCAAGAACGGTGAACTGGGTGCCGATTTCGATTCCCTGGCTTTGCAGATAGTCCAGAAACTCTTTCTCTTCCAGAACTTTTTTAATTTTTGAGGTATCACCTGTTTTCAGATCCGCTAGAAGTATTAATGGATCTTCGTTTGTCTGTCCATCTGATTTTGGTATTACACTGCCGTGGGGGCAGTATTCCGGATAATTTAAGAAGCGGTCAAGCCGGTCTGTAAGCCTGGAGGGAGATATGTGCTCTAATAGCTCTGCATCCTCATGTGCTTCACTCCAGGTATATCCTAAGTGCCTGATAAGAAACACTTCCCATAGACGATGTCCGCGTAATAGTGAAATGGCAATCCTTAGCCCGTCCTGTGTGAGCCGGGAGCCTTTGTAGGGCTCAATGACCAGCAGCCCTTCCTGACTTAATTTGTTCAACATTTCAGATACAGATGCCGGAGCGACCTCTAAGACCTGGGACATTTGTTTATTATTGACCAGGTGCTCAGAACCACCCAGCTTATATAGTTCTTTTAAATAATCTTCTTTATTTGGTGTCATTACAGTACCTCCTAATTTAGGTTAACCTAACTTTTATTATATTATATACCTAAATTGAGAAAAATGCAAGTGATTATTATTATCATTTAAAAAAGATTGTAAAATTACAGCAGGTACATAATTAGCCGACACTAAAAAAGTTTCTCTAAACTAAATATATTAGCTAAATAAAAAAATGTTACTTAGAGACATTGATAAATTAAAGCACAGATCCAGTTTCCTGTTAACTGGCAGATTAGATTGAAACCTTCTGATTTCTGTACAAAAAAAGCAGGAAATACCGAAAGGATAATCCTGCTAATCATACAATCATAAACAACGTCATTTTGAATATGGGTGTTGTTAAAAAGGGAAGTCAACCCGTTAAGTATTGTGTTTGTTATTCCGGGATTGTGAAGCTACTAGCCTTCCTGCAATATTCCCGGAGGTATGCTGCCTCCTTCCGATCTGACTTAATGATAAAGCTGACCATGAATATTGTGACTGGGATGATGATTAGACATCCGATATTGGCAAACAGAATGATGAATATCTCCTGTAAAAATGCCTTCGAATTAATCAGTTTTTCAAAACCATAGCCCGACTTCACCATTAAGATTGACAGCATGATCGTCTCACCGATTCCGGCAAGAAATAATGTATTTGAAGTCGTTCCCAGGATATCCTTTCCCACATTCTTACCTGACCGCAATAAGTCCTTCATCGTTAATTCTTCGTTATTGCGGCTGATTTCGAATACCGATGTTGAGATCGCTATCGAAGTATCCATAATTGCCCCCAGCATTGCCAGCAAAACGACAGCCGCCACAAGAGCCTCCATATTCAGATTCAGATTATGGGACAAATACATTATGCTCTCCTCATATTTTTCAAATTCATTATATCCGGCCAGTTTCGAGCAATAAGTAATTACACTTACCAGGATGCCTAACGAAATTTCAACGAACAATACCGACAGAAAAGACCCAACTGTTTTTATGTTTATACCATTCTGATAGAATAAGGTTATGGACAAGAATAGTATGGAACAGATCAGAGTCATGAATATGATATTTATTCCAAAATTAATCCCGTAGATATATACCAGCAGAATGACCACATTAAAAATCAAAGATACAAGTGACAGGAGTCCTCTTTCTCCACCCACAATTCCCATAAAAACCAGAAGAATGATACTGAGTACTAACAGCATAAATTTTTACTCCTCCAGACTTTCATAATTAATACCGCTATCAGGCCTGATATTGGTACAGCTAATACTATCCCGATGGAGCCGACCAGAAATCTGATGATCTCAAATACGATATTAAACCTTACCAGATTCTCCAAAGTATATCCATTCTTGAGCTTAATCAAAATAATTGGCAGGCAGCCGCTGATATAAGTAAATAACAAAACATTAATCATCGTGCCCATGATATCATGGCCGATCTCCCTTATGGATTTTACAAGTATTTTAAATGTAATGTTCCTGGTCTTGACGACAATTTCATGGACAGCCGAGTTAATGGTAATTGCTACATCCATGACGGCTCCCAGGCACCCTATGATAATTCCTGAAGTAAATATCTTGCTCAAATCCGCCGGTCCAACCATATAATCCATAAGCTCATAAGGAGGTGTCTCGATATAAATAATAAAACGATAGAGGACATCGATGACCAGAACCGTCAGCAGAGTGGACAGGATCGCTCCCAGGCTCTTTTTTGTGAACCCACCGAGAATTAACAGCGTTATAACGGAAAATATCATAATCATTATAAATGATATTTTTTCGTAATCCGCTCCCTTCACATACCTGTTAATGCAGATAATAAATACAGTGATATTGACCGCCAGTGATGCAAGGGTCAAAACCCCCTGTCTACCGGTCAATACAATCATTACAATCAGGAACAAGGTTACTATATACACAAGATATTGATCCCTCTTCCCACCGGTGATAGCTGCGGTGATCTTATCTCCCGTAGCGTTAATATTAAGAAACACGTCCTCATGGATTCTATACCTTGTGCTGTCAATCTGGGAAACAGAATAGGTATTCTCCACAAGAATGGACCTCCCCTTGTAGGGACCATTTTTGATTTCCATGAGAAGAGATTGCTGATAATACTTTTCCACTTCACCCGATACACCTTCTTCCGAGTTCAGGTAAGTATCCGTAACCTTCTTTACCTTTGCTACCGTAGTACTGTATAGGAAATAATTATGATTCATGAAGATGAATTCAGCCATAAATATTACCACTATTATTAAGAAAATGGTCAGCGTTCTCCGTTTACATTTTAAGATACGCATGCTTGTGCCCTTCCATATGTATCGATAATCATGATCAAACAATAACACAGACTTAAGTGGATTACAAATGCATTTTCATAAATCCTCCTTGCTGATTTTAGTAGATAAATTTTATCATTAATAAAATGCAAATGATTCGCAAATATGTTGACAGAGTTATAGTATTATTATATAATAACAAATTGATAATGATTCGCAAATCTAGCGCTAAAGGAGATTAATTATGGCAAAATGCAGATACACAGGAAAATCAGTGATGTTTGGAAACAAGGTAAGTATAGGAAAGCATTTATAGGAAAGATGGAACCAACTTAACAAGAGAATTGGAGGAAGATTATGAGAGTTAAAATTGTATTGGCATGCACGGAGTGCCATGATAGAAACTATACAACAACAAAGAACAAGCAAAAGCACCCGGAGCGTATGGAAGCCATGAAATATTGCCCCCGTTTGAAAAAGCATACCCTGCATAGGGAGACAAAATAATGGTTCGCTCAAAAAAGAGGAAAAAGACAGTAACCCTGATCACCGGTTATCAGCAACTGAGAAATCCGTGAATGTTCCTTGTTGCCTTGACAAAAATCAAAGTGAGATATAATATGAAATCAGGAATTACCCGCAAATTCAATATAAAAGCGAACTAATAATATGGCCTAATGTAAATATAGTGAACAGTGATGCTTGTAAATGACATAAGCCGCTGGCACGGGAAAACAAAGTATATACAGAAGATAAATTTAGAACGTGCAAAAGTGTTGGAAAGTGGATCAAAAGCTAGGAGGCAATGATGCAGAGAATATATAGAACCAAGAGCAGGGAGAGCATTTTGCTGTTTTTCCAAAATCATAAGGAAAAGATGGTTAGCGCCGCTGAAATCCATAATTTTTTACAGGAAAAGGATGATAAAGTTAATCTTGCAACCATTTACCGGAACCTGGATAAGATGACGGAAGACGGTGTTCTGATAAA
>JARKQP010000295.1 GCA_029974875.1 Mobilitalea sp. | reverse complement strand
ATGAAAATACTGCCCCGATCACTCCGATCGCAATCATACCGCTTATAATGATATCCTGCCGGAATATTCCCCTGGCTTGCTGCACCATATAGCCCAGGCCTTTGGTGGATGCAAGCATTTCAGCAGCTACGATGCATGTCCAGGATGCCCCAAGAGCTACACGGACACCTGTCATGACCAGCGGTAATGCGGTTGGAACCGCGATATGTAAAAGCATCTGGAAATTCGAAGCGCCGAAGGTCTGCCCTACCCATAGATGTACATCCCTTGTCTGTCTTATGCCGGTGTATGAATTTAGTACACAGGGAACAAAGGCTGATAAAAACACAGTTACAATTTTAGAAGTCATGCCGATACCGAAAAGAATAATCATGAGCGGTATCCAGGCTAATCCCGGAACAGGACGGACTAAATCAAAAATCGGTCTGACAAACAAATCTATTTTTTTGTACCAGGCCATACAAATGCCAAGCGGCGTACCAATGATAACCCCCATAGCCCAACCGCTCATTGAAATTTTTAATGATGATCCAATATGCTCAATCAGCGTCGCACCGTCCGGAGCTGTGCTGCTTAATTTCTTAATAAAGGTCTCAGCCACCTTGATTGGGCCGGGTAACGTGCTTGCTTTCGTCAATTTCAAAACATCACAACATAGCCACCAGATAAATACAAAGACTAAAATCGACAGTATAGATAAATACCAGTAACTCACTTTCTTATTCTTTCTCATCTCTTTCACCTTTCAGATCAATCATAATAAGGTCACACTATATAAGCATCATCTTATACAGCATGACCTTAACCAATCAAATAATTATTTTGAAACTTCAGTGCCTGCTGCGGTTGATACATAAGCAGGATTGATGGAAGCCCCTACATTCGGAAGATTATCTGATGTAATTTTTTCAGCTGTTACAAGGAATTCAGCGATTGCCGGCCAAGCTTCGCCAAACTTATAATCAGCTGAGCTTAAGGTCTCTGTTCCACAATAAGCACGGTCCTCCAGCTCTTTTTTCAGATTATCCTCTGAAAAGTCCTGGGCATTGTCCTTATATTTTTTTGATGTAAACTCATACCTTAAATCATTATCCTGCAATGCATCCATAGCCTTTACGATGCAGTTAATAAATAACTGGACCTCTTCGGAACGTTTTTCAGCTATCTCATTACGCGCGAAGCAGCCATCATACATATTAACCCCGGTTGCATCTTCAAAGGAGCATACTTTTGTATAGCCTAAATCCTCAAGCTGATAGGAATATGGAGGATTTGCAGCCATCGCATCTCCTTCCCCCGTAGTAAATGCCTGAAAAGCAGCCGCATATTCCATGTTAGTCTGCTCAACATCGGCAGGGGACAGGCCAAACTTAGCCGCGTAGCACTCTGTCATATATTGGACAGCCGTTCCCAGGGGCTCTAATATTTTCATTCCCTTAACACTTGCGGCATCACCGATAATATCCGGGCTGTCGGATATCGTGTTTCCAACCTTTGCAGCAGCGGAATCATTATTAACATATAAGCCCATTCCACCGGTTGTATTAATATCAGCAAGATAGGTGCAATCAGCATTTGCCAGGGAATATACGGATGCAAAGCCGGAACAAGCAATATCTAACTCACCGGCGGCAATCGCTTCATTTACGGGGGCACCCGTAGCAAAAATCTGGAGATTTACATCTAAGCCTGCCTCCTCAAACCATCCCTGATCCTGTGCATACAATGCCGGGATACCTACGGTAGACACTAATATTCCCACATTAAGGACACCATAATCCGCTTTACCTTCACTATCCTGTGTTACAGCATCCTTTGTAGTATTATCCACCGGTTCCTTACCTTTTTCCGTGCTGCAGCCCACTAAGGCTCCTGCCATAATAATGCTCATTGCAATAGATACAATTCTTTTTTTCATTTTCATAACATCTTTCCTCCTTTATACACTTTACAATGCGTGTGCGTTAACGCCAACAAGGTGATTATATATTTTTACAATTATCTTGTCAACTACTTTTTATTCATTAGGCAAATATCACAAATATAGTTGTTAAAATTGACAGATAGTTAAATCGTAATGCACCATTTAAAGTTGACACTTTTTGTTTATGTATATATAGTAATAATATAAACTCAGGTGAAGGGGGATCTCCATGCCAACAACTATTAAAGACATCGCAAAAGCCGCAGGCGTTTCAGTCGGTACTGTGGATCGGGCTTTAAATAACCGGGGAAGAATTAACTCAGAAGTAGCTGAACGGATAAAGCAAATTGCGGCAGATTTGAATTACCGGACAAATACAGTTGCCAAGTCTCTGGCAATCCGCAATAAAAACTTAAAAATTTCCGTTGTTTTGCATATCCAGCGCAATGATTTCTATGATGAAATAATAAAGGGAATTAAACAGGCAGAGGAGGAAATCCAGGACTTTGGTATCACTATTGATATCTTTGGCTGCCCGGATTTTAACGCTTCAGAGCAGTTAAAATTAATTAATCATGCTATCCTGAATAATTCCCATGCAATCGTAATTGCACCTATCAATGACCAAAGAATCATCAACCGCCTAAAGGAATTGCATGAACAGGGCTTTCCTGTCATTTTTTTAGCCAACCTGCTAAATGACGCCCCCTCCTTTGCCTCAATCAGCTGTGACTATTATCGTTCCGGAAGAATCGGGGGAAGGTTAATGAACCTCTTCTCCAATAGCAAGGGTCAGATGCTGGCCTTTTTACCCTCTTTCTCAATGCTTGGTAACCAAAGGCGTATGGAGGGCTTAAAAGATTATATAAATCAGGCCTCCCCTTGCATACAGCTGATAGAGATTGTGGAATTAACAAATGACAGCCTTAATGATTATTGCATAGCACTTGAAAAGCTGAAAAGCAATCCGTCAGTAAAATATGTCCTTTACTGCGGGAGTACAAAAGCAGGTCTGCAGGCCCTTAAGGATTGCGGGAGAAGGATTACTTCCGTGTTCTATGATTATCAGCCCCCTACAAAAGAAGCTTTAATTGATAACCGCATCGCTGCTGCAATTTTACAGGATCCTAAGGAGCAGGGTTATCAGTCAATTATGGCGTTGTTTAATTATTTTACTTCAAATAAAATACCCGACAACCATATATTGATACCAAGCAGAATTATAATTAAAGAATGCATTGACTAGCCGTTTTTCCTTAAGGTTTTTGTAAGGATAATTAAGCTAATATTTATCATAGAATACTTGACTTATTCCTCATTCTGGTATATGTTTTGTAATGACAAGAAATTGTATACTTTTATGCGTAAAGCAGCGTAGCTGGAGGTTGCCATGGGTAAACAGAACCTAACTTTATTGACCGATTTCTATGAATTAACCATGATGCAGGGTTATTATATTAATAATACCAATGAAACCGTTATTTTTGATGTATTTTACCGTGAAAATCCCTGTGGAAGCGGGTACGCAATCTGTGCCGGCCTGGAGCAGGCGATCGACTATATAAAAGCCCTCACTTTTACGGAGGAGGATCTTGATTATCTTCGTACCCTCCATATTTTTAACGAAGATTTTCTCTCTTATTTGAAGGATTTTCGTTTTACCGGGGATATCTATGCCATTCCCGAGGGCACTGTCGTCTTCCCGATGGAGCCTTTAGTTAAGGTAATCGCTCCTATCATAGAGGCACAGCTGGTAGAAACTGCCCTATTAAACATTATTAACCATCAGAGCCTGATAGCAACGAAGGCCTCCCGTGTCGTTTACGCCGCGGGTGGACAACCAGTAATGGAGTTCGGCCTGCGCCGTGCACAGGGTCCGGATGCCGGAACCTTGGGCGCCAGGGCAGCTGTCATTGGCGGCTGTGTCGGAACCAGCAATGTCCTGTCTGCTAAGCTTTATGACCTTCCTGCCTTAGGAACCCATGCCCATAGCTGGATTATGAGCTTTGATGACGAGCTGTCGGCCTTCCGCAAATATGCGGAGCTTTATCCCCAGAACACGACCTTACTGGTGGATACCTATGATACGCTGCGTTCCGGTGTCCCCAATGCGGTTAAGGTTTTTGAGGAGCTGCGGGAGAATGGAAGAATGCCGGAGAAATACGGAATCCGCCTTGACAGCGGTGATTTGGCCTACCTCTCAAAGAAGGCCAGAAGGCTGCTGGATGCAGCCGGTTTCCCGGATGCAAATATTACTGCTTCCAGCGATCTTGACGAATACCTGATTGATTCATTAAAGACCCAGGGCGCAAAGATAGATTCCTGGGGAGTCGGCACCAAATTGATCACCTCGAAGGACTGTCCGGCCTTTGGCGGCGTATATAAATTAGCTGCTATAGAGAAAAACGGCGAATTTATCCCAAAGATCAAGCTGTCTGAAAACCAATGGAAGATCACGAACCCGGGAAATAAGAAAATATACCGTGTATACGAGAAGGAAAGCGGTAAAGTCAAAGCCGACCTGATTACTTTAGCGGATGAGACCTTCTCTTCCAAGGATCCTCTGCTGCTGTTTGATCCCATCGCCACCTGGAAGAAGACCTATCTTGCCCCGGATACCTACACCCTCCGCGAGCTTCTGGTTCCTATTTTCCTTGCAGGTGAATGCGTATATACCTCCCCCTCCGTTATGGAGATCAGAGATTACTGCTTAAAGGAGCAGGATACCCTGTGGGATGAAGCCAAGCGCCTGATCAATCCTCACATTGTATATATCGATTTATCCATAAAATTATACCGTATGAAAACCGAATTGCTGGACAATCTGGCTGAAAATACGCTGTAGTTTAACTTCGGTTCCTATCATAGCTTTACCAATTTTTACACGGAATTCTTAAGAAATTAGTTAGTTATTTTTCCAGTAGTTTATGTTATACTGAATTAGGGCATGTCTGAAAACTCATTGCAGCTTTCAGACACACCTTAAGATAAAAGTGAACAATCTTACAGGGTAGGGAGCCCCCGCTTTCTACTCTATATAAATATGTGACTAGAAGTACTGTTATTTGCCATAAGTTAAAGGAGACATTTCGTTGAACAGAAAAGTAGTTATCATCCTCATCTCATCTATCATAATTTTAGTAGTCAGCCTAAGCTTCTTCGCTACCCTGCAGAAAGGAAATTCTTCCTCCTTGGCTGCTACCTCTGATGCCGTACATAATAATAATAATAATGATAATAGTAAGGGCGATTATACATATATTCCTCCCACAGTGACGGAGGATGCCGGCACTGCTCCTGATATTACGGAAGAGCCTTTTGTTCCGGCAACCGAAATAGATTTGGATCCTAACAGCATTACTGTTTTTGTTAACAAGGAATATGCTCTTCCAAAAGATTATCAGCCGGAGGATCTTGTGACTCCTGATATTTATTTTAATTTGTCCTACTATGACGAAAGAACCTTAATGCGAAAGGATGCCGCGAAGGCCATTGAAGCCCTCTTCACTGCAGCGAATGAGGACGGTTGCTCCTTAAGCGGTGTATCCGGATATCGTTCTTATCAACGCCAGAAAAAGATATTTCTCAATAACATTGTTACCAAGGGAAAAACACATACCTTAAAATATTCTGCCGTTCCGGGTACCAGCGAGCATCAGACCGGCCTTGTCATGGACATTTCCTGCGCCAGCCTTCGCTATGATTTGAATGCTAAGTTCATAAAGACACCGGAAGGGCAGTGGGTGGCAGAGAATGCCCACCGTTTTGGATTTATTGTCAGATATCCTGACGGAAAGTCTGATATTACCGGCTATTCCTATGAACCCTGGCACATCCGGTATGTTGGCAAAGCTCTGGCTAAGTATTTATATGAACATGATCTAACTCTGGAGGAATACTACAATTACACCCCCAGTCCTGATTTTGATTTTGAGGCTGTCTATGCCAGTTTAATAAATTATAAACCTCCCGTAACTGCAACAATTCCTCCTATCTCCGGTGAGGACCTCGTTCTTGGTGAGGATGGGGAAATAGTTGACGGTGACATTGATGGCGAAACAGACCCCGATTCAAAGGGTGATCCCGGCGATTCAAAAGGTGATGACCCGGCCGGAGGAAAGACACCGACACCGGCACCTACGCCTACCGAGGCGGTGGAAGAACCTACCGGGGAACCGGAGGATCCTAATGACGTACCGGGAACCGTAACCCCTGATCCAGGAAATGCAGATGGCAGCGGCAATCCGGATTCCGGAAACGGCGGCACTGATGTTCCAACCGGCCCTGATTCAGACGGCAGTACAGGTAATATAACCCCTACCCCCGCCGCCGGCTCCGGCCCGACTCAGGCACCGCTGCAATAGAATACCATAAAATAGAATATTATAACTTTGGAGGGTCATATGCGGTTAATTCTGACTGTATTGTTTTTGGTTGTATTCTTTCTGTTAAGTATTCCTGTATTCCTGGTTGAATACATCCTAGGAAAATTCAACCACAGGGCCATGGTTGCAAGCTCCCAGTTCATTGTTGTAAATGCTTTCCGCGTTATCCTTTTTATCAGCGGTGTGAAGCGCACTGTCATCGGCCGTGAAAATGTACCAAAGGATGAGGCTGTTCTCTATATCGCAAACCACAGGAGCTATTTTGACGTTCCCGTAGCATATGCCTCCATTCCTACCTTAACGGGCTTCATGGCAAAGAAGGAAATCAAACGGATTCCTTTTTTGCGCACCTGGATGAGCTTTTTACAATGCCTGTTCTTAGACCGTGACGATATTAAACAGGGGTTAAAAACAGTTTTAAAGGCAATCGAGCAGGTAAAGGCCGGCTATTCCGTATTCATCTCCCCGGAAGGCACCAGAAATCAGGGAACAGAAATGCTCCCCTTTAAGGAGGGCAGCTTTAAGATTGCGGAAAAGACGGGCTGCGCCATTATTCCTGTTGCCATCTCCAATACGGAGGCTGCCTTCGAGCAGCATACGCCTTGGATCCGCTCCGCCCATGTGGTTATCGAATATGGAAAACCCATCTATCCAAAGGAGCTTGAGAAAGAGCAGCTAAAGCACCTCGGCACTTACGTCCAGGGGATCATCCGTGAAATGTTGATAAAAAATTCCTCCTTAGTTTAAATTCAGAGGATTTTGCTAATAATATGCTTCGGGGGTCGAATCATACATTTTTGTATTTTAAACATTGCTTTTTATCTTTCAAGGAAAGAATCTTTATTTTTCCTGAGAAAATATCTTTATTTTTTTTAGGAAAGATGCTACAATTAACGTTGCCTTATTAGGGTGTGCCTGGGACATACCCTTAGCGCTACGAACAGAAAATCATAGGAGGTACATAACTCATGGAGCCATGGGCTATTATATTGATCATCATCGCCGTTGTGGCAGTCGCGGCAGTTGCAGCATTATATTTTATAGGCAGGAGGCTGCAAAAGAGGCAGGAATCAAACGAGGAACAGATGCAGGCCTCTGCCCAGACCGTTTCTATCCTGGTTATTGATAAAAAGAAAATGAAAATGAAGGAAGCCGGGCTTCCCAAGATCGTACTGGACCAGACCCCAAGATACATGCGTGGTACAAAGGTTCCCGTTGTAAAAGCAAAGATCGGACCAAAGGTTATGACCTTGATCTGTGATGCGAAGATATACGATATCATTCCCGTGAAAAAGGAAGTAAAGGCTGTTGTCAGCGGTATCTATATTATGGATGTAAAGGGCTTAAGAGGAAGCTTGGAACAAAAGCCTGCGAAGAAGAATATCTTCCAGAAGGTTGCCGGTTCCTTTAAGAAAGACACCAAGAACGACACAAAAACGAAAACGGATAATAAAAAATCCGGCAAATAAAATTGTCTCATATTCCTCTTACCTTTTTGGCATAATGGTTATTAAGGTAGGAGGTTTTTGTTTTATATGAGCTTGGCATGAATTTGGCATCAGCTTAATATAAACTTAATATATGCCTGACATGGGCTATTATAAGCTTGATATCAATGAGGCCTTAAGGGAGGTATTATGAAAAAGAAAAATATTCTATTATTGTGTGCCGTCTGTATCCTATCCCTGTGCATATTTGCCGCCCTAATCGTCTATGCTTTCCTCCAGCAGGAGGAGAAGGATGCCAGGAATCCCGGTAATCAGCAGGGCCAGGAGGATCCCCTTCCATCAGGGGACGGAGAAAACGAAGCGCCTTCCCCTACTGCGGGGTCTGAGCCATCTGCTACTTTAGCTCCTACCCTGACCCCCACCCCGCCTCCGACCGCTTCCCCTGCCCCATCGCCAGTATCCGACTTAACCTATCAGATCCCCCACGAGGCTTCGGATTCAATCGTCCTTGGCTTTGCAGGGGACGTAAACCTGGATGAAGCCTATTATCCGGTTAAGAAATATGATGCGGAGGGACAGGACATTAATAAGTGCTTTTCCGCAGACCTATTACAGGAAATGCAGTCGGCAGACGTCATGATGCTAAACAATGAGTTTGCATATAGTAACCGGGGGACGAAGGAGGCCGATAAATCCTTTACCTTCCGCGCAAAGCCTGAGCGCGTGGAGATATTGAAGAAAATGGGAGTGGACATTGTCTCTCTTGCAAATAACCACGCAATGGACTATGGGAAGGATGCCTTAATGGATACCTTTGACACCTTGGAGGAAGCCGGTATCAGCTATATCGGCGCCGGTGAGAATGTAGACCGCGCGAAGGCACCGGTTTACTATCAGGTTGGCGATAAAACCATAGCTTATGTCGCAGCTTCCCATGTTATCTTTGCCATGGACTGGTACGCCGGTGATACCACCCCTGGAATGATTGGAACCTATGACCCGACTATGCTGGTGGAGTCTATTAAGGAAGCGGAAGCGAATAGTGATTATGTTGTTGTATTTGTCCATTGGGGCGTTGAACGGGCGAGCCATCCTGAGAAATACCAACGGAACCTTTCTAAAATCTATATTGACGCGGGAGCAGATGCCGTCATCGGCTGTCATCCCCATGTAATGCAGGGAATTGAGTTCTACCAGGGAAAGCCCATTGCCTATAGCCTGGGCAATTACTGGTTTAACGCTTCCACTAAGGAATCCGGGATGCTTAAGCTATACCTGAAGCCGGACGGCATGGTAGATGTCCAGCTGCTGCCCGCCATGAACAAGGATACCAGGACCTACCTTCTCACTGACGATACAGAAAAGAAAAACTATTATAGCTTTATCAAGAATTTGTCCTATGACATACAGATTGACGGGGATGGCTTCCTCACCCCGGCAAAGGAATAGGCAGTACAAGACAGCAGCTATAAGTCAGCTTCCATATTAGAGGATATAATAATAGCTTCATTAAAAGATATAATAATAGCTTCTGCAGCAATTTAAGCTGTTGCAGAAGCTATTGTTATTAATATACTGTTATCGGACACATGAGCCGAATTGGAATACAGGGAATACTCCATATATACCTCCAAACTATCCTGCTCCTCCTTTAAAAGAATGGAATAGGTCTGCAGGTCGAAGACCAGCTCCCCATAAGGTGTCTGGTAATCCACCCGGGTAATTCCCGCCCGGTCGAATATCATTTCCGATATCCTTACCATTTTTTTGGTCAGTACCACCCTGGAAGGCTCAATCTTAATCATATTTTTCGAAACCGCCGGGGTATCCGTGAGGGGCTCGTCATATTGGATATAATGTTTGCCGTTCCTGTAATGGTACACTCCCGGGACAGTGCTTATAATCGGTTCCTCATCGGAACCAAGCTGTCTTCCTTCAATCGTTATCAGGACTTCCTTTGTCATCTAAGCACCTTAACCTTTCTGCCCCACCTAAGCAAGAGCAATCTAAAGACAGTCTTTTGGCTGTCTTTCATAATACAGTATAAAACACTACCGATAATTGTACTATCATATTATACGAAGCACAAGAGGCAACATTAAGCTTTCTATTTCCAAAGAATCATCAGATTTCCGGATCCCGTCCGCAATTTTCCGGATGATACCCTACTTTTTATGTATAGCAAATCCGATTCCTGGCTAAACTTTAAATACCAATAGGATAAGGACCAGAAAGGAAGGAATCATCAGATTCCCAGGAAAAGTTTGAAAGAAAGTCGCTTTCAAACTATTTATTAAGGCCTATTCACAAAGCGAATGTATTCGCTTCTGGAATAGGTCATCAAAAAGTGAAAGGCACGGGTGTAATCATGAGAAATATTATTTCCAAATTGAAATCATTACATAGAAATAAGAATACGGACTTTAGACTTTGGCTGTTTTTGCTCATCTTAGGCATTTGCAGCCTCTCCTCCTTTGCCATCCGAGCAAAGGCCCAGCATAACCAGGAGCTGCAGCAGGGTATTGCAAAGGAGATCATCCGCTTCCACGTCCTGGCCAACAGCGACAGCGACGAAGACCAGCAGCTTAAGCTAAAGGTGAAGGGTGATGTGGTGGAGGCACTGGCTCCCATCCTTAAGGATGCTACTACGGTTGAGGAAGCCCGCAGCCTCTTAAGCAGCAATCTGGAGCTGATTAAGTCCGCCGCACAAAAGACCGTCGGGGAAAACGGATACTCCTATCCGGTGTCCGTCACCTTTGAAAAAACTTATTTTCCTTTGAAAATATATGGCGAATTCATCTTTCCTCCTGGAACCTACGAAGCACTCCGTGTTCAGATCGGAGAGGCAAAGGGGAAAAATTGGTGGTGCGTCATGTTTCCACAGCTCTGCTTTATCGACAGCACCTATAGCATTGTGGATAAAGAGTCCGAAAAAAAGCTTCAGCGTTTATTAACGGATGAAGAATACGAATCCTTATTGAATAAAAAGGCACCGGTAAAGGTTAAATTCAAAATCTGGGAGCAATTAAAAAAACTCTTATCCTAGAGGGTATTGTAAAATAGAAAAAACATACCATATATTGCAGATAACATAGGATAATCCTGCAATATATGGTATGGAATTTTCTTTTTGCAACACCCTCCAGAGTCACAAAACAACCTTTTCCCTTCACTCTCCGAAAGACGCAGGCTTCTGGACCAGCTTGCAGGATGGCGGATTGACGTCTACTCTGATATCAGCTGAAACTTCATCAGCACCGGATTATGATCCGAATATAAGAAACCGTTGTCTACTGTTTCTATGCTATTTAGCTTCACATTATCAGAAATCAAAAAACCATCTACCATAGTAACAAATGACGTTTCTTTGCTATATGGTGCATCCGCATTACGGCAGGAGGGTGTTAAGCCGGATCTCATTTCATTACTTAACCGGTCATATGCAATGCTGATTCCAGCTGGCAGTAAATCCGCCGGAAATGGCTTTGCCCAATTTTCTTCTAACACGGGAGTATGGAAGATGGCTGGAGAATCCCCTAATAAATCCTGGTTAAAATCACCCCCGCAGATGATATAGTTACCAGCTTCATAATCACTCTCCATATCCTCCCTTAACATCTTTATCTGATTAACCACAATACTCTCATCTTTCGTATAGGCGGAAAGATGTACGTTATAAAGACAGAGGTATTTTCCGTCCTCCGCCTTGATTCTTGACCTTGTATAGCATCTGTCTAAATCAATAAGCTTATAAACAGAGGTATCAATGGGTAAGCTGCGTCTTACGGAATCCATCATCGAATATTTTGAAATTGTACTAATACCCGCTTTTGACTTACCATGTGGCTCCAGGATTGGATACATTAAATATGCTGAATCATAATTAATTCCAAAAGCGGAAGAGCTGCCATCAAAAGCCCTAAGAATCATCTCATTCTCATCCACTCCATAGCTTCTCGTAGCCTTAAGATCCACTTCCTGTAAGAAAACAAAGTCCGCGTCCTGCTGCTTTATTACTCCAATACTGCCGTTGACATTATCAAGTACAGCTTGTTTATTATAGGCTCTGGAGTACTTTCCCCCGTCCATAAAGAAGCTGTAGTCTGAAGAATACGCTCCGAATCCGATATTGTAGGTTAA
>JARKQP010000687.1 GCA_029974875.1 Mobilitalea sp. | reverse complement strand
CAATAATCTTGGCCGCGTCCGCTTTTGCATTGGAAACACTGATGGCTACCTGCTTATCTGTCTCATTCTGGATCTTCTGGGCCTGGGCGGCACCCTCTGCCGTGTAGGTGGCTGCAATCCGGGACCGTTCCGATATCATACGGTCAAATACCGCTGCCTTATTGTCGCTGGGCAGATCCAGATGCTTTGTCTCTACAGAGATCAGCTTGATTCCATACTGGCTCATGCTATCCCCGATATTTTCCATGAATTCGTTATTTAAGGAGCCATCCCTGCCGCTGATTACCTCGGCCTGTGTTATGCTGCTGATCACGTTTTTCATGGAATTGAATACAATTGGATCAATTCTTTGCTCCGCCAGGGCAAGATTGGAGTTTAAGGTTTGTGCAAATTTAATAGGATCCGTTATTCTCCAAAGCACATAGCTATCTGCCACCATCGTCTTCTTATCCCTTGTTATGACATTGGATTCCTTCATATCATAAACCTGGATGCTCTTTGGTATCTTATATACATCTTCAATAAAAGGCGTTTTAATTGCTAATCCGGCTGTATTGATTACTCTTTCAATTTTTCCGAAGCGCATGATTACGCTATACTGGTTCTCATTTGTTACTACAATGGAGGAGCCTAAAATGACCAGTGCGGCAATTACTAAGACAAATATTACTATTCCTGCAAAGCCCTTTGCTTTTTTCATTCTGCTGTCCCTCCTTCTACGATCCTATCCAGCGGCAAAATCTGCTGGATGTTAGAGTCCTTGCTTTCTATGACTACCTTCAGTGACGGTAATATATCCTCCATGGTCTCGTAAAACATTCTCTTTTTTGTAATCAATGGATATTTGATGTATTCCTGGTACATCTTATTGAATTTTGCTACCTCACCATTTGCTTCGTTGACGCGCTCCGCCTTTTGCGATTGGGCTTCCTGCAAAATCTTATCCACCTCTGCATCCGCCTTTGGAAGCTGTTCGTTTTGATATTTATTTGCATTATTTATCGCTGTATCTGCTGCCTGCTTGGCAGTTTCTACAGATTTAAAGGCTTCCATGACCTGGGCAGTCGGCGGCTCCGCATCCTGGATTGTAATATTAACTAACTGGATGCCGATATCCTGTCCCTCCAGCTTCTGTAAAATGGAATCCTTAATTTTAGACTGTATTTCAAATTTCCCGGTTGTAATCACGCTGTCCACATCATAACTGCCCACCGTCATACGGATACTGCTCTGCGCAATATTCTTCAATATGTTTTCCGGGGCAGAGGAGGCATAAAGAAACTTGATCGGATCTGAAACCTTATATTCAACAAAGAAATCCACACTTACAAAATTGAAATCATTTGTGATCATCATGGATTCTACATCTACGCTTTCACCCGTTTCCTGGTTATAGCCGATGGAAAAACCATGGGTGGTTGTGTCTACCTTCTGGACCCTCTGGATGATCGGCAGCTTCATATGTAAACCTGCCGTGTTTACTGTCTGCGCCTTTCCAAAGGTAGTAATTACCGCCTGCTCCTGCTCCTTAATCGTATAGACGGAATCCAGTGCAAAGATCGCTATAACGACAATAATAATTCCCAAAATAATGAATCTCCCAAACTTATTCATGTAGCTGCCAAAGTTTTTCTTCGGTGGGAAATCATAAATCTTTTTCTCTTCCATTCATAACCTCCATTCTTTCTTTTTAAACCAACCTGCTATTTTCTGATCTGTCCGTTGCCAAAGATAATATATTTCGTTGTAGTCAGTTCCTTCAGCCCCATTGGACCTCTCGCGTGGAGCTTTTGGGTGCTGATACCGATCTCTGCGCCAAAGCCGAACTCATTACCGTCCGTAAACCGGGTGGAGGCATTTACGTAAACTGCTGCCGAATCAATTTCATTTAAGAATTTCATGGCGCGGTCATAGTCCTTTGTGATAATCGCTTCTGAATGCTTTGTGCTGTAATGGTTAATGTGGTCAATTGCTTCCTCTATACTATCCACAACCTTTAAGGAAATGATTTTATCCAGATATTCGGTCCCATAATCCTCTTCCTCTGCGGGTACAAAGCCGTCGCAAAGACTTAGGGCTCTTTCATCTGCCCGGATCTCGACCTCCTTGGCATGGAGTCTTTCATATAGCTTTGGCAGGAATTCCTTGCTTACCTTTTCATGCACCACTAAGGATTCGCAGGTATTGCAAACTCCCAGGCGCTGTGTCTTTGCATTGTCGATAATGTCCAAAGCCATATCAAAGTCAGCGTGCTCATCCACGTACACATGGCAGTTACCGGTTCCCGTCTCGATCACTGGGATCGTGCTGTTCTCAACCACTGTTTTTATCAGTCCTGCACCGCCCCGGGGGATCAGCAGGTCAACGTAGGCATTCAGCCTCATAAAATCCCTTGCAACCTCCCTTGAGATATCCTCGATTAGCTGTAATGCATCCTCATTGCAGCCGGCCCTGCGCAGACCCTGTCTTAAGGCGCTGACAATCGCTTTGTTAGAATTAATTGCATCACTGCCGCCGCGGAGGATAACGGCATTGCCGGCTTTAAAGCATAAACCGAAAGCATCTGCCGTAACATTGGGACGTGATTCATAGATAATCCCGATAACACCCATAGGAACCACCTTTTTACCGATAGTCAGGCCGTTTGGACGTACCGTCATATTCAGAACCTCCCCGATTGGATCCGGTAAAGCACAGATCTGGAGAAGTCCGTCCGCCATTCCCTGAAGACGGTCCGGGGTTAATCTGAGGCGGTCAATCAAAGAGCTTTTGACCCCGTTATTTATTGCAGCGTCCACATCCGCCCCATTGGCTGCTAAAATCTCCGTTTGGGCTTCCATAAGGGAATTTGCACATTCCTTTAAAGCGCGGTTCTTATCATCCTGCAGCATGAGGTTTAAAGCGGTAGCCGCTTTTTTGGCCTTTGTTCCTAATTGCTCCAAATAATTCATATCTCTTTCCTCCTATCCTTATTCTTAAAGCATCCTCGTAATTTCCTGTACCGATTGCTGTAGTTGGCTTGCAAAAGTGTTGCTGTTATGCTTTATGCTATTTGTTTTTTATTATACTATTATATCGGGAACTTAATTTAATGGTATCATTATTAATATTATTCTTGTTAATAGCATTGCAATAACGTTATTGCTATAATGTTATTACTATAATATCACTGGTATAATTCATTGGAATGAATATTGCTGCAATTAGTACTGCTATTGATTACACTGGTAGAGCTTTACCGGCGTTATAATTGCATCTGCACGGATGTCAAACTCCTCTGCCGGTATCCCATCCATAACCTGAAAATCATAGGCCAGCGCTATTTTATTGAACGTATCTTCACCGTACAACAACAAGTACTTATCATAATAACCGGCTCCATAGCCAATTCGGTTGCCGGACGGATCAAAGGCTAAACCGGGAAGAAGCATCAGGTTTTCCTTCCGGACTTTTTGAAAGGCCTTTCCGGTGAACCTGTTTTCCTGCCCTTTCGCTGGTTCCAGGATGCCATAGGCGCTCCGCTCCAGACCTTCCAGACCCTTGATTTCATAAAACTCCATTCCATGGGCTTCCACTCTCGGTATATACACTTGCTTGCCATCCATAAGAGCCTGCTTAATGATTCTGACCGTATCCACCTCTGATTGGAAGGAAACATAGGTAAATATACGCTTACATTCCAGATACCATTCCGTCTCCACCAGTTGATGGAATATCCTCTCATCAAAGAGCTCCCTTTGCACCTCATCTAGCTGGCTTCTTATATTTTTTTGATTAATACGTATCTCGCCTTTTGTCATAAAGTGTTCCTTTGATTTTTTAATCCCTTACTTAAGCCGCATGTTTGCTTTAGGTTACTATAGATTAGGATGAATTGAAAGATATTTTTTCTAATAAATTCATTAAAATATAATTAACTTCTTGCCCTGCCGGCTATTTTCAACTGATCTATTTCCGTTTTTTCAAATCCGCTGCCTTTGTAACAGATCCATCCGGGTCAACAAAGGACACATTCTCCAAGGTTCCCCTTAAATTGCCGCGTATGGCAGCCACATACTCTTTCCGGAGCTTTGCCTGCTCTTCTTTCTCCTGCTCCGTCAAGCCCTCCGCTTGGGATTTATGATATAATTCATTAATTCTTGCAATTCGCTGTTCGTCCATGAATTCCTCCTTGTATCTTCATTTATCTTTAGGCTAACACTGCTCTTAGTCTAATTATGGGTGAGACAGTACGCCAGTTATTTTTGATATTGCTTGGAGCTGATATACTCCATGATATTAAAGTTCTCTGCTTTGTTTGATACGAATAAGGTGCCAACCTCTTTGCCACCCATGATATAAGAGATGTTCCTTACACTCTCACCATTTGTAATGACCATATCCGCACCGGAGGCCGTTGCCAGCCTTGCCGCAGATACTTTGGTTGCCATTCCCCCTGTTCCCACACTGCTGGCAGAGTCCTTTGCCATTGCATTCAGCTCCTCGGTAATCTCTGTCACGCAAGGGATCAACTTTGCCTCCGAGTTCATATGGGGATCATCCGTAAATAGGCCGTCGATGTCGGATAACAGGATTAATAAATCTGCTCCTACCAGTGCAGTAACAATTGCGGACAAGGTATCATTATCACCAAAGTCCAGGTCCAGCTCCTCCGTGGAAACCGTATCATTTTCATTTACAATGGGAATTACCCCCATGCGGAACAGCTCCTGGAAGGTGTTTCTCGCATTATCGCGGCTGACATCATTGATCATTGTATATTTTGTGAGAAGTATCTGTGCCATTGCCTGGTTATACTCTGCAAATAGCTTCTGATAGACCATCATCAGGCTTGCCTGCCCTACCGCTGCACAGGCCTGCTTCAGTGCACGCTCCTTGGGACGCTCTAAGATTCCTAAAGCCTTTCTTCCTACCGCTATCGCACCGGAGCTAACCAGAACCACATCCTTTCCCTGGTTTCTCAGGTCAGTCAGGATACGGACCAGCCGCTCCATCTTCTCAAGATTTAAGCTGCCTGTTTCCTGGTGTGTCAGGGATGAGGAACCGATCTTAACAACAATCCTCTTCTTATTCTTTAACTCTGCTCTATAATTCATACAATGGCTTCCTCCAATAGTAATTTAATAATTCTGGTAATTTGATAGTACCAGTATTTTGATGCTTCTAGTATTTTAATAATTCTAGTATTTGATAGCTCTAGTATTCCGATAGCTCTATATTTTAATAATTCGGTTTATAGTAATTTGCAACAGCTTCAAATACCTTGATCCCGTCAATGGCTGCGGAGGTAATTCCTCCTGCATAACCGGCACCTTCACCGCAGGGGTAGATTCCCTTAATGTTGCTTACATAATCCTCATGGCGGCTGATGCGCACTGGTGAAGAGGTCCGGCTTTCCACGCCTGATAGAACGGCTTCCTCATCCGCAAAGCCCTTAATCTTACGGTCAAAGGCTAAAATCCCCTCTTTCATTGCCTGCATTACCTCACCCGGCAGGCAGCCGTCCAGATTAGTTAAGGTGTAATTCCCCTTTAGGTTTGGAGTCACACGTCCCAAGGTAGTGCTTGCTTTATCCTTTAGTAAATCGCCAAATAGCTGTACAGGTATAAGCCCTTTTCCAGCGGCGTAAGCCTCCCTGTCCGATTTCCTCTGGAAGGCCACACCAGACAGGACATCATTGCTGCCAAAATCCTCCGGCTGGACAGTTACTACAATGGCGCTGTTGGCATTCTCTTCATCCCTCTTAAAATTACTCATCCCATTGACTGCAAGGTGTCCCGGCTCCGAGGAGGCATTCACCACAAAGCCTCCCGGACACATACAGAAGGAATATACCCCACGCCCTGACTGGGTCTGGTGGGTCAGCTTATAATCTGCCGCAGGGAGCTGGGAATAAGCCTCACCATATTGGGAACGGCTAATGGTGCTTTGCTTATGCTCGATCCGGAGCCCTATGGCAAAGGCCTTCGGCGTCAGGCTTAAGCCTCTTTTTAAGAACATTTCAAAGGTATCCCGGGCACTGTGTCCGATGGCAGGCACCAGCACCTCACAGGGTACCCTTTCCCGGTGGTTCAGCTCCACTGCAACCAACCGGCCAGCTTCCACAACCAGGTCTGAAAGTACCGTCCCAAAACGGACTTCCCCGCCTAAGCGCAGGATTTCCTTTCTCATTTGCTCCACTACAAGCCTTAATTTATCCGTACCGATATGGGGTTTGTGCAGATATAGGATCTCCGGGGGTGCCCCGAACCTGACAAAGGCCTCCATAACCAGGCGGTAACGGTTGTTAGCATCCTTTACCATGGTATTTAATTTTCCATCAGAAAAGGTTCCGGCTCCGCCTTCTCCAAATTGGACATTACACTGGGGATTCAACTCATTCGTTGTCCAAAAATGCTCCACTGCCTCCACACGCTTTTGAACCTCCAGTCCACGTTCCACCACCAGGGGCTGGAAGCCATGGCTGGCAAGTAACCAGGCGGCAAATAAACCGGCCGGCCCTGTACCCACTACGATGGGTCTTAGGCCCAGCGGCTTGCTTCCAGTGGGTGTAAAGCTGTAGGTGGTCCTCCCGGCCAGGGAAACATTGTCACTGCGGCATCTACTCACAGTTGCTTTTTCATACTCCTGACCGGAATCCGTCAGCAGGATATCAATTGTATAGATGTACTTCACATCGTTCTTTCTTGCATCGATTGACTTTTTAACAATATTTAATTCTTTGATTTTTGAAGCCGGAAGCTTTAGTACCTTTGCGGCAGCATTTTTAATATCTTCCTCATTATGCTTAATACTTAGCTTCAGCTGTGATATTCTAATCATATATATATCCACTCCCCACATGCAGCACAAATATTTCTACCGTTTCCTGCCGGCGGAGGTTCCGGCCAAATATCCGCTGGACCATGCCCACTGCAGGTTATAGCCTCCACAGGTACCGTCCACATCTACCAGCTCTCCCACCGGATACAGTCCTTTGATCAATTTAGATTCCATTGTATCCTCATAAATTTCACTGGTCGATACTCCTCCGGCACAAACCTGCGCATGCTCGAATGAGTTTGTACCCTGGATCCTCATTCGGAATTCTTTTATATTTGTCACTAATTTATTGATTTCCTGGCTGGTAATCATATCTGCTTTTTTGCAGGGATCCATGCCGGCTTCCTTTATGATCGCGTAAGACAGCTTATGGTTTAAGAGGCCTATCATCATCTCTTCCGTCGTCTTTGCGGGATTTTGCCTGATTCTCCGGTCCAGCAGTTCCTTTAATCCAGCCTTTGAAATTCCCGGCAGCAGATCCAACCTCAGCTGCACCTGTTCCCCTTTGTCCAAAGCCTTTGCGATAAACCGGCTAAGCTGCAGGATGGGGATTCCAGAGATCCCATAATCACTAAACAATACCTCTCCGCCTTCTTTTGCAAGCAAACGGCTGCCTGAATATGCCTCAACATGGGCAATTAACCTTACACCCGATATTGTCTTACAGTATTTTTCCGGGGATTTTAATTGTACCAGAGCCGGTAAGGGCTTGATGACGGTATGGCCAAAGGCCTTTGCAAGCTGATAACCCTTCCCGTCTGATCCCAGGTTTGGTGATGCACATCCACCTGTAGCGAGAATTAGATTCTTTGAAGCATAGTTCTTTTGGAGGTTTCTTTTTTCTGTATTCCCTTTATCCGCAGCATCCGGCTTTACTTCCGTCCATACTGTAAAACCCGGCTTTACTCCCCTATGTACCAAATCCATTTTCCCTATCTTAACCACGGCCTCGTTATAATGAATCCGGACCTTTAGCCGTTCACATTCCAGCAGAAGCACTGACACGATACTGGAAGCCTGCTCTGAATTGGGATAATAATAGCCATCCCGCTCCTTGGGATAAATTCCGAGCTCTTCAAAAAAGGCTAAGGTTCTCGCTACATCAAAATGAGACAGCACCTTCATAGCAAATGCACTGTCATCAGATCGATAGCATTCCGGTGTCTGGAGCCTGTTTGTAAAATTACATTTTCCATTCCCGGTCGCCAATATTTTTTTACCAGCCTTGTCCTTCTGTTCAATCACCAGAACGGAGCTGCCCTGCCTGGCAGCCGCTATTGCAGCTGTTAAGCCGGACGCCCCCGCTCCAATGATAATTACATCGTACTCCACTTGATAGCCTCCCATGACTAAACCTTTTTCATGTTCATGTCCATTCCGTTTACTGCACAAAATGCCATAAAAGCGCCGGCATGGATCCGGGCCTTCCTTCGTTTATTGTTTGTTTTTCTTTCACCCTTATGTCCATTCCTTTCATGTAGCATAAAGTGCCATGAAATATCGGCGTGGACCCGGTCCATATATACGAAATTCGACCATTATTTTATCTTGTTTCATTATATTGGAACATAGGCATTATTTCAAGGATTTCTTTTTTACTTCTGCCACGCCTTCCGGCGCCAGAACGCGGAAAATCCTCGTCATATTAACTGGAATAGCTTTCCAGCAGGGCATATAACTCGTCCAGGCTGTTTACATAGATGCCCTGGATCAACGCGATCCGGTCTTCCTCAGGCAAATTCTGCGCCTCAATGTGGGTATAGCTGTAAACGCTCTTTAAATCACTATTATATACGACAACATAACCGTTCTTGACTACTACATAGAACCGGAAGGGGACAAAATCCTCATTATAGCTTTTCTTTATTATAATCTCTTCATTAGAAAACTTAACCAGTTCATAGGAGAGCAGGCCTTTGTTATACTCTGACAAAGGCATATCATCCATGTAGTTATCCAAATATGTGAGTACCTCCTCACGTGTAAGGCCGATTAAATAAGAGGGGGGATTTAATTCCTGGGTCTGTATCGTACCCGTCTTCATATCCTGGACTTCAAGTGTATATTTTGTTGTGGGCTGTATTGTCATCTCGTTTTCAATAACATCCACACTTTCATTGTCCAGGACTTCCGGTGCTGCTGTCGGTTTGACATTCTCTAACAAAGCATAGAGCTTGTCACTTTGTTCGATTGCCCTGCTGTTAAAGTTCTTCAGTGCATGGAGGTAGCTTAAATAATAGCAACCCGTAAACAACGCACATAGGACACAAAAACTGCTCAGATAAATGATAGCCTTCTTTAGCTTCATGCGAAACCACTCCTTCGGCTAAATTATCTCCATAATTTTACTATTTAAACATGGAATTTCAAATTATATGCTTAAACGTTCATCATCACTCGATTGTTTAAGAGGATACCATGGCTTGATATACGCAAAATAATTAGAAAAGCATAGAGGTTAACCGAAAAAAAGCCGATACCCAAATCCAAGCTGATTCAGCACACTCACGCCCATAAAACTCACGTCGGGATTCGTCCTCAAGCTTCATAAGCAGCCTATAGTGCGACCAACTCAATTCATGCCACAGTGTGGCACGATTCGGAAACGTTTTGAAAAATTGGCGCATTCGGCGCAAACTGCTAAACATCCTTGACAAACTACCTCTGAATACAACGATTGCAGCAAAGATGAGGAAATATGGAACAGCAAACATCGCATAAAACAGCATAAGGAGGACAGCTTACGCCATCCGCCTTGTACATAATAACCCGGTTCACAATTTGTCCCTGTGAACGAGAACAGAATCGATCTATGGGTTTTCTCTCATGGAAGGAAGGGATATTACATTCATTAACTCAATCAGCTCTGGGTAAACTGCACCTGTGCCATAAACACATCATCATCTATTTTCAAGCTGAAATGTCCCCCGCAGGCTTCGGTATAAGTTTTGGCAATTGCCAGCCCTAGGCCATTGCCGTCCGTTGTCCGCGCCTTATCTGCCCTTGTGAAGCGTTCTACAATCTCATCTTCCGAGAAATTCATTTCATAATTTGCAACATTCTTAATAATCAAAACAACATTACCGGCATCAGCTATTGTCGTAATTATAATTCTGGAGCCAGGCAGCGAATATTTTATCGCATTTTCGATTAGATTCTGGCATACCCGGTACATGGAAGCGCTATCTGCTTCAAATTCGGCAGCATTCTCCGTCAGGGAAAGCTTCATTATCTTATCATTGCCCTTTATTACAGTATCCATATCCGCTATGATTTGCATTACTAACCGGTTCATATTGATCGTTTCCATATGTAAATCCATATTGCCGCTTGCAGTTTTAGCCAAATCAAAGAGGCTCTGTATCATTTCACTTAATTTCTCCGCCTTATCTGAAATGCCATCCACATAATCCTTCATAATTTCAGAAAGCTCTTCCTTCTTTATCAGGTCAATGTATCCGATCATGGAGGTCAAGGGCGTTTTTAAATCATGGGAAACATTCGTAATAAGCTCTATTTTCATCTTTTCATCCCGCAGCCGCTGTGTAATTGCCTGTGACGTAACATTGCCCAAATTCACAAGGGCCTCACCATATTTAAACAACGGTTCCTTCTCACCAAAGGCATTGCTGATATCCAATTTGCCGTCTAGGATTGATTCCAGCATCAGCTCAAGCTTTCGGATTTGCCGTTCCTTCGGATTATAATAAATTATCATATTGAAGCAAAGGATAATTTCATAACAGATCGGTATGACCAGATAAATAAACCATAAAATATGAGTAAGATTGTCGTACAAAATAAGATTCTGTGCAAATGTATAGTACCTGTCTGGCCTGTAAAAATTCAGGATGGTCAGACTTAACAGATAATATGGAATAAGCGGAATCTGAAGTCTCAAGAATCTCATTTTTATAATTCTATCTTCTTCTAATGTTTTATTCTGTTGCTGCATTCTTTTCCATTTACTAAAAATTTTATTAATTCCGATAATAAAAAGCCCTACCAGACTTACAAACATAGCTGCAAAAGCTCCGGCATTATAATCATTTTCAAAAAAATTTTGAATTAATATCGTTAATGTTATAAAAAATACAATACCGCATGCTCCCAAAATTCCTGCTTCAATTTTTGATTTTTTCAATTTTATATCCAATTCCCCACACCACCTTCAAATATTTTGGATTCTTTGCATTTACTTCTATTTTCTCCCTTATTCTCCTGATATGTACCATGACCGTATTCTCTACAGCAAAGCAATTTTCATCATCCCACACGTTCTTATAGATCTCCTCTGCTGAAAATACCCTTCCCGCATTTTTTATAAGGAGCTCCATAATACCGTACTCTTTTGCCGTAAGCCTTACCTCCGTTCCATTTACAATTGCCGTCTTTGAAGATGTATCCAGAACCAAATCACCATTAACGATTTTATCCTTTGCATTTTGGGGCTTTCCTTCATTCCAGACCAGATAACGACGCAGCTGGGCCTGCACTCTTGCTACTAGCTCAGCGGTATGAAAGGGTTTCGCAATATAATCATCCGCCCCCATGATAAGGCCTGAAACCTTATCGCTTTCTTCTGTCTTTGCAGATAAAATTATGATTGGGATTTTCTTGAATTCCCGGATCTTCATCAGCGCTGTCAAACCGTTCATTTTTGGCATCATGACATCAAGGAGGATCAAATCAACGGGATACTCCTTTACGGTTTCCAGCGCTTCTACGCCATCATAAGCTTTTAGAACCTCATACCCTTCTAATTCCAATAATTTTGACAGCGTATAAATTATTTCTTTGTTATCATCTACTACAAGTATTTTCTGCTTGTCCATGATATTTTTTACAATATTCCTTTCATCAATTTAGTCACCGGTGTAGCTTCAGCTAAAGTATACTTTTTCTAAACTGGCTTTATTATATAGGAAAATAATTTCATAAAAGTCAACAATATTCTTACAAAATTCTTAAAATTGCATGCTCTTAGATTTGGTTCACTTATTTATGAGAAAGAGGGTATTGTAAAAACATATTATACCCTCCATCTTTATAAACCTCATCTAAGAGAGCCCCCAAATCAAAAGATTTAGAGGCTCTGGCGTCCTTCGGATAGATTATCTATATTTTCAGGTTTAAACAGGAATTTGAAAAATCAAGATATGGATTTAACTGCTTGCCAATTTACCGCTGTCCGTCAGGCGGTATCTTTGCAGTTTGCTGTTCGGCTTATCCGGTACGGTCATTTCAATAAAACCTTCTATCAGGAGCGGCTCAATGTGCCGTTTAAATGAGCGTGAATCGCCATTCATTCCGATTTTAGCAAAAATCTCTTTGCGTGAAAGCATTTTGCCCTCAAGTGCTTTCAGCACGAATATCTGTATCCCAGTCAATTCGACTTGGTGTTCATCTTGGTGCTTTTCTTGGTGCTCAACTTGGTGTTTTTCTTGGTCGGCAATGATATCCAAAACAGCCGAAAGCGTAAATTCAATAAACGCGCCGGAGTCGTTTGCGCTGCGGGCATCTTCAATCGCCTGATAATATTGCGGCCGGTTCTGGTACAGAACCGACTCCATTGGAATCCACGCAAAAATCTCATTCCATTTTGCAAGAAGCAATGTTTGCCAAAGCCTTCCCATGCGTCCGTTGCCATCGGCAAACGGGTGGATAGTTTCTATCTCATAGTGTAGAATCGCACTTTTCAACACGGGGTGCAATTCTGATTTTTTCGCCCAATCGAATAAGTCATTGATCAGGTCAGGGACGAATTGTGGTCTCGCCCCAATATGAACTGCGACATCACCGTCGAACACACCTACATCTCCACTTCGGAACTTGCCCGACTCGTTGACCAAGCCATCCGTCATCAGCTTGTGGGCTTTCAGGAAGTCCTTGACAGCGTATGGGTCAAAGGTCATGATCTTGTCATAGGCTTCATAGGCATTCTTGACTTCCTTGATCTCCGTCTGCTTTCCCACAACCATTTTGCCCTCGATAACTGCGGTCACTTCACCGAGCGTCAGAGAATTCCCCTCAATGGCGAGGGATGAGTGAATCGTCCTCATGAGGTTTTCCCTGTGCAAGCGAATGTCGCGTTTAAACTCCGTGCCATATTCGAGTCTCGTCACAGTTTCAACGATTTTCGCCAAATAGTCTGCGGCTTTCTCCGTTATAGTATAAGGCGGTTTGTTTACCATCTCGTTCCCCCCTTGACAATTATAACATATGCAGCTTCTTCATTACCTTTACCACAACATGCCCCTTAGGCACACGGGACAGCTCTTCTTCACTTATCCCTTTTAAGAAAACCAGGATAATAAAATATACTACCACGGCCACAAGGATGGACAGCGCCAAGGATGCCATAATACTGTCAGTCAGGTTATGTAAGCCCCAATAGGTAAACCCTGCAACCACGCCCATAAGCGCCGCACTCGCTGCAGGAACCACAAAGGTTTTTATTATCTCCTGCCGGTAATCCAGATGCTTTTCCACCGCAAGCCAGTTCAGGATGCATACTACCAGCGGGAAGGTTACATTGCCGATCACCAGTGCATAAACACTTAAATCCGTAAATTTCAGCAGACAGAACACCAAAATAATATGGATGAACAGGGAGACCGCTGAGTTAATTAATGGTATATTCATTTTATTGATGCCTTGGAGTACGGCTGTTGTAATCGTTGACAGGGCATAAAATACAATGGAGATACAGCCCAGTATCATTACATTCGCTGACAGGCTGGAGCCCTCATTCCAAACCACAGCCATAATCGGAGACGCCAACACCCCCATGCCGACAGCGGAGGGAATTGCTATTACCATGTTGAATTTAACAGAAGCCTTGACCTTGGAGCGTATCCCATCATAATTGCTTTGGGCATAGTCAGCCGACAAAGACGCAATGCTCGCCGCCCCCATTGCCGTTGCAATTGCAATAGGTACATTAACGAGGGACAAATAATTATTACTATAAATACCTATTAATTTAGCTATATCCGAGGAGGCATACCCTGCTCCTATAGTCGAAAGGAGAACCTCATTATCAGCCGCCGAAATCAGCTTGTCGCCCATAATATTACCAAACAGGGTAGTGTCGATCAATCCGCTGATCTGATACACCGTCTGGCTTAGGATAACAGGTGCTATCGTGAGCAGGAGCACCTTAACAATAGCTTTATAACCTTCCCGGTATCCGGAATGATCTTTGCGGTTCTGTCGGTTTACTGTAGGCTTATAAAGCACAAATATAAATAGCAGGAATAACAAGCTTACTACAGCCCCGGAAAGTGTACCCAAGGTACTTCCTGCGGCACCATAGGCAATTGCATTAACCTTGTCATGGTAATGCTTCATGAGGAAATAGGCAGCAACTATACTTACCACCGCATTTACTACCTGCTCCAGCACCTGGGATACCGCAGTAGGAACCATTGTATTCTTCCCCTGGTAAAATCCCCGCAAAACCCCCATGATTGCAAATACAAAAATAGTTGGCGCCAGTATACGCAGCGGCAGTGCAATATCCGGATATCCCATCAGGTTAGCGATACCATCTGCCCCAAAAAAGATGACCAGCATAGCAATTAGGCCTGCTACAATTGCCATACCCATAGCGCATAAAAATACGCGATAGGCATTCCTATGCTCTTTTTTTGCCCTTCTGACTGCTACCAGCCTTGAGACCGCCAGGGGAAGACTGTAAGAAGATAACAAAAGAGCTATATTATATACACCAAAGGATACTTGATATAATCCCATTCCCTCGGTTCCAATAATACGCTGCAACGGTATCTTATAGATTAACCCAATCACCCTTACCAGCAGCGACGCAATCGCAAGAATACTGCCCTGTATTAAAAAATTATTTCCTTTACTTCTGTTAGACATAACCGTCTCCTAACTTATCCTTCGCTTGAAGAAAAAATCCTTCCAGATCTTATTCCTAATCCAAACTGCTTATTTTATTATACCATCAGTGTGCATGCGCAAAAGCAGTACTTTTTATTCTATCGCAGCATCCCCCGGGCGATCCTTAGGGAATAAGGTAATATAGGTTTTCCCCGGGTTGATGGTAAGCTCATTGCCCTTCTCATCATAATAGCGCATCCAGCTGTCGGCTTCCTTCTTCTTCCAAGTTATAGGCACCGCTTTGCCGTTTGTGATATAAAATCCGGTTCCGCTGGCATCTTCTATATCCATAGTCTGATATCCGTTCTTATCTATATTCCATTCCTTTACAAATTGTATGATGATATTCTTAAAGGTCAGCTGTTTGCCGGTTACGGAATCAATATGCTCCTTTCCGTATTGAAAACGGTTATACAGCTTCTCCTCCGCATTATAAGTAAAATACGGGGAGGCATAGCCTGAAAATTTCAAACTCACTTTATTTGCATCAGTTCCACCTGACAGCTGTGTATCCTCATTATAAAATGTATAATGAGGCTCATATCCTTCCTTATATTCCGTCCGAAAGCCCTTCTTTTTAATTCCAGCCTCAATCCCCTTCACGCTGGTAAAGGCGTTGTGCGGCGCTTTAATGGACTTGTCCCGGTAAAACACGGTGGAATCCATTACCGTGCCATCCATATGGTCAATCCCAAGCTTCTCCATTTTGCTTGTTGCGTATTTTGTCTTGCCGTAATGTATATAGATTGCATCATATTCATCCAGTATGCTTACAAAATAATGCCTGGAGCTGCGCACAGAGCCGAACCGGTCTCCCGCATAGTTCTCGCCAATCCCTAATAGTCTTGTAATTCCCCCCTCTGCGAGGCACTCGTATACAATGTCCGCCTGTCCGATTCCGCTCTGGTTGCCTACAAGCTTTAAGTTATTAAACTGTATGGCCCAAGGGCGCTTCTTCCCTACTTCCTCCGGTACCCATAAGCCGGTTAAATAGCTTTTCATCTCTCCGTCATGGTTTTCTTCCGGCGGTGCCTCGGTAACCTCCACGATCTGTGTCGGTGATGGCGTTGGCAGGTTGTCCGTGTCGTAGTCATCCCCCTCCAACGCCTTCTTTTTGCATCCGATTAACATAACTGCGGTTAATAATAAAAGTAAGTATATTGTATATTTTTTCATCCTTCATCCAGTCCCTTCCGGCAATGTCAGCCTAACGTAATATCTGAAGCTTGTCCAGCACTTCACTTTGCTTTTCTTCCATAACAACCCGCCCAGCTTCTTCCATATGGTCGTAACCAAATAAATGGAACATACTATGGGCGGTTAGAAACGCGACCTCCCGTTCCAGGGAATGGCCGTATTCCTCTGACTGCTGCTTAGCCCTGTCCACGGATATCACAATATCCCCAAGAATCAACTCTCCTGTTTCCGGATGGAAGGTGGCTGCCATCTGCTCCTCCAGCTCCGAAAAATCCCCCGGAACCTCAAACTCATTGTTTGGAAATGATAACACATCGGTAGGCGAATCAATCCCCCTGTGTTCCTTATTAATCTGGCGTATCTCCTCATCATCGGTAAATAAGATGCTTACCTCCGCTTCATAAGGACAGTCCTCATAATCCATACACTCTTC
This sequence comes from Mobilitalea sp., assembly GCA_029974875.1. Next base: position 7,141 of record JARKQP010000687.1, on the reverse strand, counting down.
AATTACCCTTTTGACCAGGGTCCCATAATCAAACTCCAGCTTTTCTGCTGCTTCATACTCTATATGAATTGTCATCTGTATACCCATGCCCTATACCGCACAAACTGCCATAAAAGTGCTGGTATGAACCCGGTTCCTCCTTTACAATTGTATTTCTTTTAGCCTTACCATACCTTTCATAGCCAAGTTCACTAAATAAGTATGTAAGTTAGTGCACTAACTGCTGCTCCTGCTTCACGGAAAAATCATTGACAAAAAACTCCTTCAGCTTTTTATAATCCTTCAGGGCAATATTAGCAGAATCGAACGTGCCCTTATCCAGTCTCATCCGGAAGATATTCTCGATGATTTTTTGCTCCGTGAACTTGCGGTCATCGTTCTTTTCTATGTATTCGATTGTTGTTACAATATTATCCGCAAGCATTACGATCACTGCCTCCACGGAACTTGGTTTCTCATATTTGATATTATGCTCCCTTAGGATGGCTTTTAATTCACCTGGGAAGCCATATTCTTCAGCGAGGAACAGCCCTTCCTCAATGTAATTCTTACCAACCATTTTACCCATCTCATGGTATAGGCCGCCAGCAAAGGATAATGCCTCATCTGCGCCAATTTCCTTCGCGGCCCGGCGTGACAGGTCTCCTATTCTTAAGGCATGCCGGAATAAGGCTTCGGAATAATCGCTCATCCTCTGCAGCAGCACATTATTCAGGTCACAGAGCAAAATGTAGTCCGTCCTTATACCCTGGGATAACATGGCTGCATATGGATCCTCTCCTGCCCGGGACACTGTCCTGTCAGAGGCCACAGATACTTCCTGGGCTGATAGTATATTTCTCTGGCTTCCAAGCCAATTCGGCGTCCTACCAGCCTTTGACAACGCCTGACCTGCCTTTAGCCCTGCTTGGCCAGCTTCCTGTCCGCTCAGGCTATTCTCCCCTGCAGTATCCATTCCGGCTCCGGCTACCAGCCCGGAATGGTAAAACCCGGACAGAAGGAACGCAACAATGATTACCACCAGGAGGCTCAGCATGGATAACATATAATCATAATTCGTACTATGGTCAAATTTGAAATTATTTATTACAAAGGCTATCGTAATGTTCATGGACAGCAGTATAATCGCTGCATATATTACAGTCGATTTTGACTGTAAGGCTCCCGACAAAAAGCAAAGCATTACGCCCATAAACAGAACCTGGAGCACTGACCCAATATTCATGGTAATTGCAATGCCAAGCAAAAAGGACAGGTTAAAATGGAGCAGCAGACCCAGCTTTTTGTCCACCAGCATCGCAACCAATAGTCCGCCAAGCATCCAAAAATTATGGTATTCGGGATTCGGGGTATAAAGCAGTAGACAGATAGATACCAGATATCCCAGGATAATAATCGTCTTTGCTAATTTCTTAGCCTGGAACTCCCCATAATAATATTTGATATAGAAGGAAGCAATCCCGGTAAGTATCAGTATAAGGATACTTACTTTTACATTTTCCGTGCCGGGGCTATTCTTTAGGATACCGGATAAGAGGGTCACCAGCATTGATAATAACGGAAACAATGTAATTATAACAGGTGCCTGCCCCGCGGCCTCCTTTTTATCCGGCTCTTTTAACGGGCTGCCCCCGGACAGCACCTCCTTCTTAAGCTTAACGTCCCCTATTCTCATTATAATTTCCCCTGATCTTCGCAGATTTAAAGTTCAACTTCCGTTCCCAGCTTCTCTTTCCCAACTCCTCACTTTTTAGTTCAGTGCGTTTTTGTCTTTCTTCATAGGAATCATAAGCCTTAACGATCCGTTGGACCAAAGGATGCCTTACGACGTCCTGGCTGGTCAGGTAGGAGAAGCCGATATCCTCTATCCTGCCTAAGACCTTCAATGCCACGTCAAGGCCGGACTTTGCCCCTACAGGCAGATCCTTCTGGGTCAGATCCCCCGTGATTACCACCTTTGACCCAAAGCCAATCCTGGTTAAGAACATTTTCATCTGCGCCGGGGTCGTATTCTGCGCCTCATCCAATATGATGAATGCATTTTCCAGGGTACGGCCTCTCATATAGGCTAAGGGAGCCACTTCGATTAACCCCTTTTCTGCATTCTTAAGATAGGTTTCCGGCCCCATGATCTGATGCAGTGCATCATATAGGGGTCTCAGATAAGGATCTACCTTGCTCTGCAGGTCCCCGGGCAAAAAGCCTAATTTCTCCCCGGCCTCGATTGCGGGACGGGTCAATATAATTTTACTGACTTCATCATTCTTAAAGGCCGTAATTGCCATGGCCATGGCCAGATAGGTCTTTCCAGTACCGGCCGGCCCAATCCCAAACACAATCATTTTTTTACGGATCTGGTCTACATAGCTTTTCTGCCCTACGGTCTTTGGCTTAATCGGCTTGCCGTTAATCGTATGGCAGATCAAATCCTTATCTATCTCTACAATTTCCCTCTCACGGTCCTCATGGCACAAGGAAATTGCATAATTTACATTCTGTTCCGTAATCTGGTTGCCGCGCTTTGAAAGCTCCAAAAGCTGCAGAAACACGCTTTTTGCCTTCCCGACGTCCACGCCTGATCCAACTACCTTTATCTCTCCGTTTCTTGCAATAATTGTAACATTAAATGATTTTTCAATAATTTTTGCATAGGCATCAAAGCCTCCAAACACGTTTTTCTCATGCTCTGCAGGTATGTCAATTATCGTTTCCATTATGCTCATCTGTCTGTGGGAGCCTCCATTCGTCTTCTATTATTGTTTTATATTCCCACGCAGGTTCTTCCACAAGAATTCTCCCCTGGGCGATACATTTATTATTCTCTACGGTTATTTTAACATTATTTTGCGTTATTATTACATTGTGCTTCCTTAATTGTTCAAAATAATATTCTAAGCGTGCCTCGGCAATGGACGTGGCTTCCTCCTTTGTATAAGTCTTTTTCTCTTCAATGTATTCCCTCGCCGTAATAGTTCCGTACCGGAACGGCAAATAAAAGCTATCCGTAATATGGATAGATTTCTCATTTACAATTATATCATAGGTAGGATAGGAATATCTAGGACGATATAAAAAAATTTTTTTAAGTAAAAAAGAGACATAATAACCCCTTTTTGTACTGCCGGTATAATTTTTATGGGTATAGGTAAGGGGGAATACTTCCTTGTAATCGTAATAGGTCTTACAAACGATGTCCGAATCGGCAACCACCGGATGCTGGTTAAGGAGAACCCCAAAGTCATCCATAACCGGAACGATACCTGAGACCAGGATATCCCCCTTTTTCACAACACTCCCCTCCCTCACCAGGGGAGTTCCTGTCCTTGTTATGATGGATTTGATGATGGCATCCTTCGTCGCAACCATATGGCTTGGCTGTAAGGCCTTCTGTGCCGGTGCGGGCATATTGGTCTCAGTGATCTTTATGATCAGCCTTGTACCCTTCATCTCCGCGGAAACCCAGCCGATGTCATTGTATGCCAGCCGGATCGTCTCCTCAATCTCCTGGCAGTCCACCTTTCTTTTTAGGATCCCCGCATAGACCTCCTTCTCCTGCAGGAATTGCAGCATGGTACCGGCAGTATATTTTGAACCGCCCTCCAGGCTGATATCCCAGACATACAGGGAGAGAATGTACACCAGCACGGCACAGGCCAGCAGCCCGAGCAAAAAGCCCTTCCTCTTCCGGTAACGGTGCAAAAAAAACGGAAACCCAACCTTCCTCGTGATATGGGGAACAATCCCCGTCTTCCTGGCAATGGGCCTCAGCTTCTTAAAATTCTTTATGGAAATACGGAATTGATATTCATCCTTAATCCGCTGCAGCTCCCAAAGCCCTATATTCTTATTGCAGCACAGATTGATAAAACGTTCAGGGGCAGTTCCGCGGATGCGGACATACAGATAACCACGTAACCAGTAAAAAAAACGAACCAGCAATTTAATTACCTCCTATGAAAATATAGACCATCATTGGTAATAAATTGAATGGATATATCCTGTTATCTTCATTTCATCCTCAGTAAAATAAAGAATATTAAGATTTTTTCCTTCAATACATATTCTGCATAATTTGGTTTGGATTCTTAAAAGATCACTGTTGAATTCAATAATTCCTTTGTAGTTTTCAAGACATATCTCATTCCTGCCGGTAGCAGTGATAATCGGAGCTCCGGCAAGGATATCGGCAGGTAGGTGCAGACGGTTAGATAATTCCTCCAGATAGGTTTGTTTTTCATATTCATTTGTTTTCTTTTTCTTAGTAAAACCTTTATATAAAGTATTTTTAGCATTTTTTTTAAACTCATTATGAGATGATTTCATTTTCTTCATGCAAACACCCAGCCCTATGAAATGCCATTTTCACTTTAGAAAATGAAAATGGCATACGTACTATTGTAATATATGAATTAGTAGAAATAGATAGAATGAAATTCTCATTTTGGAGGCAATTTCCTTTCAAGAATCCTTTGCTATCTCATTCCATCATAATGAGTCCACATACGAACTATTTTTACTGTTCCTTCATACTTCACGCCATCAATCATAACTGGCCCGGCATATACCTGATATACCAGCCTATGCTGTATATTGATTCTTCTGGAGAAGAAATTTTTTAGGTTTCCAACTAATCCCTCATATGGCGGAGGATTCTTAAAAGGATTCTCTCTTACCACTTCAATGAGTTCTTTTGCTTTTTTATCCAATCCTACAGACTTAAGATTTCTGATATCTTTTACAGCCTGCTTATTATAAACGATTCGATACATTTACCACTCCACCTCGTCTTCCGATAAACAATCTTCAAGGGGAGTATTTCCGCCTGCAACAATAGATTCTGCTACTCCTGGAATAGAATTAAGATATAATGTTTCCTGAATAGCATTCCAATCATCCTCGGATATCAATACACCATTCTTCCCTCTGTTATTTGTAATAGTAATCGGTTGGCTGTTGGTATTAACGTCAGAAAGTATCTGATAGATATTCTCTCTTGCTTTTGTTACGCTAATCGCTTTCATGACATCATCTCCTTTCACCCTTATTATAGTGTACGCAAAAACGTACGTCAAGTGACATTTTATTTTTATTATTTAAAATAATGTTCCATATCTTCTTCCTGAAACTACAGATTATCTTCGAAGAATTTTTTAAGGTATTCATGTCGTTAACAAGGTTACCAAGGGGGCTTTGAAAAATTCTTGAATGCCAGATAAACAAAAACTCCCAATGATTTTACTCATTGGAAGTCCTTTACACAATTAATATTTACGTTTTCTAGCCGCTTCAGACTTTTTCTTACGTCTTACGCTTGGCTTCTCATAATGCTCCCTCTTACGGATCTCCTGTTGGATTCCAGCCTTCGCGCAGTTTCTTTTGAATCTGCGGAGAGCACTATCTAATGTTTCATTATCTTTAACGACAACATTTGACATAGTATCACCCTAACCTCCCTCCAGTTGTGTATTGTGCGTATACAACTGTTTGGGTATTTTTTGAATAGCACTACAATGATTATAGCATATTTTTCAATTTCGTCAACCAGTTTTTCTGATTAATGGCTGACAGTCCAATATTTTTTTCTGTTATGGTCAGGAATTATGTTAACTAAATAGAGTATGTACCCTTCTGCCGGAATATTCCTGGACGGGTTAATCCCTAGCTCTTGCTTTTAATTTGCCACCCACCGGCTTTTTGGCGCTTCTGCCATAAGCTTGCATAACGTCCATGCATGCCGAGCAGTCCGCTATGTGTCCCACGCTCTGGAATATGCTTATTTTCTACAACTAATATCTGGTCCGCATATTGGATTGTAGATAAACGGTGGGCAATCATAATCAAGGTTTTATCCCGGATTAAAGCACCAATGGCATGCTGGATATCGATCTCGTTATCAGGATCAATGCTGGCTGTTGCTTCATCTAAAATGATGATGGGCGCATCCTTTAGTATTGCACGCGCAATTGAGATACGCTGGCGCTCGCCGCCTGATAACAGGCCGCCATTTTCCCCTACAATTGTATCATAGCCCTCCGGTAAGGACATGATAAAATCATGGCATTTTGCTTTTTTACCGGCTTCCACTATTTCCTCCCTTGTTGCAGCGGGCTTGCCAAAACGGATATTATTTTCAACCGTGTCGTTAAATAGGTGGACATCCTGAAAAACCACGCTGATTTTCGAAAGCAAATCCGCACTGTTCATTTGACGGATATCAGTACCGCCAATGGAAATACTGCCCTCCCCCACATCCCAAAACCGCATGATCAGGTTTGCAATTGTTGTTTTTCCACCGCCGGAAGGACCGACTAAGTCATTAACACTTCTTTCCTTTTCAATAAAGCTGATTTGCTCCAATATATTTTCCCCTCCATAGGAAAAGCTTACCTCCTGGAAGGCGATATCATAGCTGGTGACAGATGCTTCCTGTGTACCCTCCTTGGCTTCATCCAGGTTATTTAATGCCTCATAACGGTCAAGGCCGGCCTCCATAATACGCAGCTGGCTGCTCAAGGCTGAAAATCCCGATGCCGGTGTATAGATGGTGAATACGAAGATAAACATAGCCATGGCAAAGGATAAGCTTAATTCTCCCCCTATTGCCAAAAAGGCTGCTGCCCAAATTGTAAGTGTTATGCCAAAGGCAAAGCAGATCTTATAAAAAAGAGTCGGCTTTAGCAGCGACACTTCAAAATCGATGGAGTGATCCTTGGTAGAATCAATGGCCGCCTTAATACGGTTTGCCCTTTCACCAGACATATGAAAGGCCTTTATAACAGAGATACCCTGTACATATTCAAGAATTGCGCTGACTAGCTCTGCCTGCTGGCGTTGGCGTATGGGTGATTGTCTTTTTGAAACCTGCTCCAGCGCCTTTAGCAGTAAAATCGCGGCTATAAACACTGCCACACTGATAAGGGCAATCCGCCAGTCCACCAGAAACAGCATAACTACACCGATCAAGGAAGTGGCAAGGCCCCCGATTACCTTGTCCAAAGCATCCATACCCATTTCCTCAATAAAAGGCAGGTCCACCGTGATGACGGAGGTAACATGGCCTAAATTTCCTTCGCTAAAAAAGCCCATGGGCAATCTGCGCAGCTTATCGCCAAGTGATACGCGCTCCCTTTCGCATAGCTCA
>JARKQP010000664.1 GCA_029974875.1 Mobilitalea sp. | reverse complement strand
CAATGTCAATAAGTTAAGCGAAAGAAATAGTTGATGATCCATAGCAAAACAGTTGGAGGCTGATTTTTCAGTTCTTCAACTGTTTTTTTGCATCATAATTAGGCAGAACGGATGTCTGCCTTTTGCATATATCATGATTTTATGCTATCCTATAATGGAAGCTGACTGCCGAGCAGGGCCTGACTTTTCGCGGAGCCTTCCGCCCTTCTCTGACAGGTAGAACATTCTGCTGAATGAGTGCTTCAACATTTGGTGGGGGTATCCTATCCAGGAAAAAGTTTTTGCATATCAAAACAGCTACGGTAAAGTTTATCTGATAAATGTACTTATTCACTTTCTTCTGGCGGATGATGACATCAGACACGATCCGTTCACAGAAGTTATAGGTTGTTAACCGTGCAAAAATTTCCTGGAGGATATACTCCACCTTTTTTGCATGGAAATTCGTCAATCCTATTGTATATTTTAATTCCCGGAAGGAACGTTCAATCCCCCACCTTGCACCGTATAGCTTTTTGATTTCTTCTGGCGGAAACTCTTCTTCTGGAAGGTTTGTGATAATGCACTCATAAGTGTCTTCTGTAATCTTAAACCGCACAATCCGAAAATCAATAGGATAAAAAGGAGTCCCGTCTAAATCCACAAAATCACAACGGGTTTTATTTGTCAGATAGCGGTACCGTTCCGGCTGGGCTCTCACTTCTTTTGTCTGTTTCTTTGTTAGGATTAAAGGAACTTTACAATCGAATTCCTCCTGGACTGGCCGTGGGAGCCTTGTAGTGATTCCGCGGCTTCCAAAATCCTTTACCCGGATCAGGTAATTCCAGCCTTTCTCCTGCGCATGCGCAAAGATGTTATAGCACTCATATCCCCTGTCAGCAATAAGAATCGTTTTCTTGTCAAGCGGGGAACGCTTTATCATAGTAATTAATGCGCCTGCTTCATCGGGGTGGCAGCCCGGCTGTACCAGGGCATCAAGATAAATACGGTTCTGCAGGTCATATAAGGCATTTAAATGTAACTGATTATAGCCTTTCTGGTTGAGTTCAATTGAATTATGACGCCGGTGGGTATCTTTATCATCTGGATTATAAGCAATGGCCAGGTCAGAGCCATCACAGGCAAGTAAACGGTAACCGCAATAAGTAGAAAGTCCATGGAATGATTCCGTAAAAGTATGAAATAAATAGTCAAAAGCATCCGGCAAAATTTTATCCCTGTTCTGTGAAAAACCGGAAGAGGTGATACAGGAGGACTGAAAGTGAAAAAAATCAAGCAGCTCCTTGCGCATAGTATTACCATTGGCAGCTAATAACACTTGGATGGTGCGGGAAAAAGAAAGTTTGCGTTCACGGGTAAAATCTTTTCCTGGCCTCTTTACAAAAAGCCCTGGCATTGATTGCATATCCGTGAGGATATCCAATAAAGAATGCTTTATCATCTGCGGGGAAGAATGTTTCATAGGGAGCCTCCTTAAATAAATTTATATTTAAGTGGCTTCGCCGCAAATTTTTTGTGGTTTGTCAAGTGTTTTTCAATAATTATTACAAAAAAAGAGAGCAGCACATATATTTCAATGTGCCACTCTGATATCAATTGAAACTGCTGCTTAACTTATTGACATTGGCTGCAATATATCTTCTTTTATATCGGCTTATCCAATATAACCGGCGTAAAGGGATCCATTTTGGCTGCATGCAATTCCTTTTTTGTAGTTTTACTTGCCCATTTCTTCTATAAAAATGATAGGCTATCCTTTTCCAAAATAATTGGCTGCTCCATCGGCTTTGCCGGAATCATCCTGGTCAACTTAAGTGGCATGAGCTCAGCTGATCTTGGCTTTACACTTTCAGGTGACGGCCTTATGCTGTTAGCTGCACTTTCCTTTGCCATTGGCTCCCTGACCAGTAAAAATGTATGCCAGAAAGCGGATGCTACAATCGTTACCGGCTATCAATTAGGGATCGGGGGTCTAGTCTTAATGCTGCTCGGCTTCTTAAGCGGAGGCCGCTTATCACAGGTTACTTTTCCAGGTATCCTGCTGCTGGCTTATATGTCTCTCCTCTCTTCCATAGCCTTTACCGTCTGGACGATACTGTCCAAATATAATAAAATCAGCAAGATAGCCGTCTATAATTTCCTGACACCCATCTTTGGCGCACTTTTATCGGCCTTCTTCCTCGGTGATGCCTTGTTCACCTGGAACAGCCTGCTTGCACTGGTTCTCGTCTGCATCGGAATTTACATTGTAAATGCCAAAAAGCAGGAAAATGCCTAAAAGTGAATTATTTATTCTCCGTTAATCTCTTTACCAAAGCTACAGCGGACTGGGCATCCTCAGAATAACCGTCCGCACCGATTTCCTCGCAATAGCTTTCGGTCACAACAGCTCCTCCGATAATGATCTTAGCCCTGAGACCCTGCTCCTTCGCTTTGATGACCACATTTTCCATTTCAATCATCGTGGTCGTCATCAGGGCAGAAAGGGCAATGACGTCCGCATCCTCCTCCTTGGCAACCTGGAGGATTTTCTCAGTGGGAACATCCTTCCCCAGGTCAATGACGCGGAAGCCGTAGTTTTTTAGCATCAGGCTTACAAGGTTCTTACCAATATCATGAATATCACCGGCTACCGTCGCGATAACAACTGTTATCTTGTCCTTGGAGGTTCCCTCCTTTGCCAGCATTGGCTCCAGGTAATCAATCGCCACTTTCATCGCCTCCGCGCCACTGATGAGCTGTGGAAGGAAATAAATCTGGCAGTCGTAAAGCCTACCTACCTCATTAATGGCTGGAATTAAGGTGTCCGCAATGAGCGAATCCGGAGAAACCCCATCAGCCAATACCTTATCAACCAAGGGCAGGATATTCTTCCTATTTCCTTTCACCACGGCCTGGAACACCGCCTGCTGGTTCTCACTCTCACCCTCCTGCACTATATTATCTGCCGTATTGCCCGCCATATTACCGATCACATTACTCGCCATGCTACCTGCCGTATTACTGGCTACATTGCCCGTCATGCTATCCGCCGTA
>JARKQP010000612.1 GCA_029974875.1 Mobilitalea sp. | reverse complement strand
CAATAATTATTATAATTATATCGGTGGTCAATGGATTGGTGGAAGTTCCGGGGAATATTATCAGGTATATAACCCCGCTGATAAAGATGAAGTTATTGGAAACTTTCCGATTTCAACGGTAGATGACATGGAAGCTGCAGTGCTTTCCGCTCATAAACAATTTGAAAGCTGGAGGAAAGTACCCCCTTGTGAGCGTGCTGAATATATCTACCGTTTTATCGAACTTCTGGATAAAAACAAGGAGCGATTGGCGGAAGCTTTGACAAAAGAGCAGGGGAAGCCTTATAAGGAATCTTTAGGCGAGGTTGTACGGGGAGTTAAAGAGATGCGTTATGTAGCGGGCGAGGCTGCACGACTGGAAGGCATCACCCTTCCCAGTGACCGTACAGGTGTAAGTAACAGTGTTATACGTGTGCCAATTGGTGTTATAGCTGCCATTACTCCATGGAACTTTCCGGTATTAACTCCTCTTAGGAAAGTTGTTCCCGCACTAATTTGCGGATGTACTGTTGTACTAAAGCCGGCCACCAGCACCCCGCTAACTTCTGTTATTATTACAGAGCTTTTTGATAAAGCCGGCCTTCCGGCTGGAGCGCTGAATTTATTAATTGGACGAGGAGGACAACTGGGGGATGCTCTGGTAAGCCATCCTCTGGTAAAGGGCATATCATTTACCGGCTCAACTAAAGTAGGCCGGAATATCAATAAAATGGCAGCTTCCAATTTTGCAAAAGTACAGCTTGAAATGGGTGGAAAAAACCCTTCACTCGTAGCTAATTTCCAGGATCTTGAGTGGGCAGCTTCTCAAATTGTTACGGCAGCTTATGCAAATGCAGGTCAAAGATGCACGGCAATCAGCCGGGTAATCGTCATAGAGGACCAGGCCGATAAGCTGGAGCAGCTTATTGTGGACAGGGTAAAACAATTTAAAGTCGGCGACGGAATGGATGAGCAAACTCAAATAGGACCTGTTGTAAGCAGTGATGCACTGCAAATAATCGAAGATTATGTGAAATCAGCTAAACAGGAAGGAGCTAAAATACTCCTGGGCGGCAGGAGATTGACAGGAGGTATTTACGACAAAGGATATTATTTTGAACCCACGGTAATAGCCAATGTAACCCAGGATATGAAGGTTGCCAGGGAAGAAATATTCGGACCTGTATTGGTAATTATTCGTGTTGACTCCTTTGAAAAGGCTATTGAAGTATGCAATAATACTGAATACGGACTTGCAGCTTCCGTCTTCACCGACAAAATAGCATGGGCATATGATTTTATT
>JARKQP010000608.1 GCA_029974875.1 Mobilitalea sp. | reverse complement strand
GGCAAGGCTGGCATTTGTAAATGTACTGAAGATATTCCGTAAGGATAATGCGTCGAGGGAGTACCTGTATCTTTGCAACCAGTATTTGCAGATGGAGGATACGGGTAGCGTAGGGATTTATATTGAGCATTCTTGAGGGAGGCGTTAGATTTAGGTTGTGAGGCAAATCTGAGTGTATGTATATCCACCTGGGCTTGCCTTTAACATCCCATGCTTGCCAAGTGCAGGCAATCACGGGAGGCCCGGTCTGCGCCCAGATGGATGTATCTGCACTCAGATCCACCGCGTCAGTTGGTATATGGAAGCTCTATGTTTAAGTGAAATATGAAATGCATCAAATTGGGTTTGAATTGATAGACGAAGGCGGGAGGAGCTTCCGCCGGATATAAGGAGGTTGTGTAGTGAGCAGGATATTGATTGTAGAGGATGAAATTGCGATTGCTGAACTGGAAAAGGATTATCTGGAGCTGAGCGGATTTGAAGTGGAGGTTGAGACCACGGGGGATCTGGGGCTGCAGAGGGCATTATCAGAGGAATATGACCTGGTTATCCTGGATCTTATGCTTCCGGGTGTGGATGGTTTTGAGATCTGCAAGCGTATCCGTGAGGTGAAGAATATTCCGGTAATCATGGTATCGGCAAAGCGGGATGACATTGATAAGATCCGCGGCTTAGGGCTTGGGGCGGATGATTATATGACGAAGCCCTTCAGCCCCAGCGAGCTGGTGGCGAGGGTAAAGGCGCATTTGGCAAGGTATGAGAGGCTGATTGGCTCAGGCATGAAGGAGAATGAGGTGCTGGAGATCCGTGGCCTTAAGATAGATAAGACGGCCAGGCGCGTGTTTTTGAATGGGGAGGAGAAGATATTTACGACGAAGGAATTCGATCTTCTTACCTTCCTTGCGGAGAACCCGAACAGGGTATATACGAAGGAGGAGCTGTTCCGCGAGATCTGGGATATGGAATCTGTGGGTGATATTGCGACGGTGACGGTCCATATTAAGAAGATCAGGGAAAAGGTAGAGTATAATACCTCGAAGCCACAGTATATTGAGACCATTTGGGGCGTTGGATACCGGTTTAAGGTGTGAGATATCGTATAGCTGGTAATGTAATAATAAAGGTGTTGCAACAAGAAATTCCTATACTGTATATTGCGGAACTGTTATCTGATAGCTGCAATATCCGGTAGGTTCTTTCTGTTCTGCAACACCTTTATTGGTTTAAGGAATGAATTAGGGCATGCGCTGAGGTACGAATTAAGGCATGCACTTAGGTGTGAATTAAGGGATGATTAATGTATGGGTTAAGGCATCAATCTGTACAGGATATCCAAAATTCATTGGAGGAACATCTTCCTGCATAAGGTGGTTCCGCTGTTTGTTTTAAAAATCTTATTTATCGTTGATTCACAGGCGGCTTGGGGGAGATTGTCCTCATAAAGGTTAACCAGGAAATCCGCCTCCACAAGGATCTGATAATCAATTCCGTCGATTTGGGAATAGGTGTGATGATGTCCTACCAGGTAGCATACCCGTTCTATTATGGTTCGGTCAAATCCAAGGCGTTCCAGCAGATCTTTCGCAAGGGCCGGTCCTTCCTTTTCCTGAAGCTTCCCATTACAATCACCGTATTTTTCTTCGCACAGTTTAATGCCGATATCATGGACAAGGGCGGCAGCTTCAAGCAGGAATAAGGTATGTTCATCTAACTGCTCGCAGGTGCCGATCAGTTTTGCGAAGCTATGTACCTTCATAAAGTGCTGGATCCGCTTTGGGTCGCCGCAGTAATAATTGATCATTTCGAGTTGTAGGGTTGTGATGAGCTCCATGTTTAGCCTTCCTTTCTTGAGGTATGGGAGGGATGAGTGGTAATTAATGGTGGTATAATATATATATCGTATAGCGGATTGTTGGTTTTAGCAAGAGGTTTATTCATGTCATTTTTAATGCAATTGCACATCAATTCCTTTGGTTAATAATATCTTTAAAATTTTTATTCAGAATATCAGGCACTTCCTCAGCCGGTATGGGCTTACTAAGCAGATAACCTTGAATATTATCACAATTACATTGCAGCAGACAATTCAGCTGATTTTCTGTCTCCACTCCCTCAGCCACCACCTCAATATTGAGCTTATGTACCAGGGATACGATAGCTCCCGTAATCTCTTTTTCGATAGATTCTGCTTTAATATCCTGTATAAAGCTTTTATCAATTTTCAGAGTGTTCAGGGGGAGCTGCTTCAAATAGTTCAACGAAGAATACCCCGTCCCAAAGTCATCCATGGAAACCTTTACCCCGATACCCTTCAGCTCCTCCAGTGTGGCTACTGCCTGTTCAAAGGAGCTGATCAAAAAACTTTCCGTGATTTCCAGCTCCAGATGCTCCGGTGCAAAGCCC
>JARKQP010000586.1 GCA_029974875.1 Mobilitalea sp. | reverse complement strand
TCCTCCCTCTACCGCTCCGGCGGTAAGCGATTAATCAAAATACCCTGGTTTATTTATGCAGTACACCGTTTACTAGCATTTATACAGTATAACATTTACCAGCATTTATGCAGTACAATGTCCACTAGCGTGCCTTGGAATACAACCTGAAAAACTGTACCAGACTATCCACCTGTTCCTGCGTCGTAGCCCAGGAGGTAACAAACCTAATTGCACTCTTTCCTTCCCCTGCCTTTGCCTGCAGGCTAAAGCTGAAGCTCTTCTCCAGCTCGGCAATTAGCGCCTCCGGTAAGACAGGAAACAGCTGGTTCGAAACTGCCGGTGCATAAAAATCAAATCCACTGGAAGTAACCGCATCCGCTATTTGCTCCGCCATATGGTTCGCATGCCCAGCCAGCTTATAATACAGAAGCTCCCCAGGCGAAAATAATGCCTCAAACTGGATTCCGACCACAAAGCCCTTCGCCAGCATGGCTCCCCTCTGCTTCATAAGGAAACGGAAATCCTCCTTCAATTCCTCCTTGCAGATCACCAGTGCCTCTCCTATCAGTGCGCCGTTTTTCGTTCCTCCGATATAAAAGACATCAACCAAGCCCGCTATTTCTTCCATTGACAGGTCGTTTGATTTACAGGTTAGGGCTGAAGCAAGACGGGCACCGTCCAGGAATAGGATCAGCTTATTTTCCTGGCATACCCTCCGGATTTCCTCCAGCTCCTTTCTGGTATAGATGGTTCCCAGCTCCGTCGTATTTGAAAGATATACCATCTTTGGCTGCACCATATGCTCCCCGTCATGGCCTTCCAGCACCTTCCTGATCAGCTCCGGTGTCAGCTTCCCATCAGGGGAGGGCATTGTTACTACCTTATGCCCGGTGGCCTCAATGGCTCCTGTTTCATGTACATTCACATGTCCTGTGTCTGCTGCAATCACGCATTGGTGGGGACGTAAAAAGGCGGATATGGCTAACAGGTTCGTCTGTGTACCTCCTGAAATAAAATGAATATCCACATTCTCCCGCCTGATGTGCTGCCGGATGTATTCCCTCGCCCTGTCACAATGGGCATCCTCACCATAGCCCTTGTTCTGCTCCAGGTTGGATGCCATTAGAAGCTCCAGGATTTTTGGATGGGCTCCTTCGCTGTAATCGTTCATAAAGCTAATCATTTCTGTCAATCCTCCAATTTTATTTCCGTCGTTATATAATATCTATTCCTTTTAGCCTGTCCATTTGCCGGTGCGCTGTCCCATTCACCCAGGGAAGGCTGAATATTTTGCCAATATGCCAGTGTACTGACGCGTCCAGCCTTAGGCCGGCAGTGCTGAATATTTTGCCACGCCGCAAGGCACTAGCCTTCCTTCCGTATGGAGGAAACCCCAAACAGGCTTCCCACCAGCCCCAGAACAACACTGATACCTAAGATAACGGATACTGCCAGCCTGCATAACTCCTCTGCCGGTGGCAGGGGTAAAAACATAATATACTCACGGATGCCCTGATACCCCTGATCCATCATGGCAATAACCAGCCCTGCTGCCAGGCCTCCTCCCAGCAGGGTCAATATCATTCCCGCCATTACAAAGGGCAGGGCAATAAAGGAATTTGGCGCTCCCAGCAGCCGCAATGTATTGATCTGCTCCTTATTATGGTAGATTCCCTGACGTATCATATGTGAAATAATAACTAAGGTAGTGATTCCAACGGCCGCAGCGACAAGTCCTCCAAGAAGCTTTACGGTATCGACAATCCCTTTCAGCTTCTCAAGGATGTCACGGTTATCCCTGACATATTCAATTCCCCTCATGCCAGATACCTCAGAAAGCACCTGATCCATTTTGTTTAAATCTATTTTAATTTCAACAAAGGCTTCAAAGGGGTTTTTATCAAAGAGCCGCAGGATCTCCGCTTCATTGCCCAGCAGCTCCCGGTTTTTCGCATATGCTTCCCCGGCTGTAACATACCTGGCTTCCCAAACCCCGTCCAAGGTTCTCATTTCCTCAATGATCTTCCTTGCCCCGGCTTCTCCTACCTGGTCCGTAAAATATGCACTGACCTGCGCTTCCTGCTGCAGTGCCCCCACCAGCCCATCCCCTATGGACCAGCCCATAAGCACCAGGCCGAAGAGGAACAGAATAAAGCCGGTGCCAAGGAAGGAAAAAATATTGGACAACGGGTGGAACCTGATCGTGCGGAAGGCCTCCAGTATAAAATATCCCAAATTATAAAAAAATGTCTTCATCCCTTTTGGTCACCTTCCTTTCCAGTCTCTCCGCCCCTTCGTTCAATGGTTATTTCCCCTTCCTTTACCCGGATGTAGGTGGCCTCCTGGCCTTCAATTAAATGGGTTGCATGGGTGGTGATGATGACCGCCGTCTTCTCATCCCGGAAGGAGGTCAAAATATCCAGGATCTTCAGGGCGTTATCATGATCCAGGTTGCCCGTCGGTTCGTCTGCAATGAGCAGCATGGGCTTTCTGACCACTGCCCTTGCAATAGCCACCCTCTGCGCCTCTCCCCAGGAAAGATGCTCCACCGGGGTATGGATCCTGTGCTCCAGCCCTACCCTTTTTAAGGCCTCTGTTGCCTCCTGCTTCATCCTTCCCGGGGGTATCCCAAGGATCCTCATTCCGACCATGACATTTTCCAGGGCCGTTCTTTTCTCGATCAGCTTAAACTCCTGGAACACCGGACCTATTTTCCTGCGCAGCTTACGGAGCTTCCTGTCATTTCCCTTCCGCATCCGCTGGCTAAGAACCGTCAGCTTGCCAGCTGTGGGATGCTCTATCCCCATAAGCAGCTTTAAGAGGCTGGTCTTTCCGGAGCCGCTGTGTCCGGTTATGTATACTAATTCCCCTGGCTGGACCGTCAAATTAACATTCCTTAAAGCCTTCGTTCCATCCCCATAGGTTAATGCTACGTCCTTTGCTTCAATCATAACTGCCTCCTCCTGACTGCTCCGGGATAATGATAAAGCCCAATGCCCCCTCTTGGCTCCAAACCTCCCTCAAGGTAAAGCTAAGCTGGAGCACATCCCCGGTAATCGCTCCAAAATCCATTACCAAAGGTCCCTCCGTAAATAATTCCTGCAACGACGATGGTTCCAGCGCCATATCATAAAAGGTTCCCTGTTCCACTTCAAAACGGATGGCCATATTGCCCTCCATAACAAAGCTACCATTCAAAACAAGGTGTTTCTCCGGTACTTCAATCACGACCTCTTCCTCCCCAAACCGGAACACCGTCTCCGGCAGGGTTGAATATTCGGCAAGAACCTCGTTAAACCGTTCCTCCCTTATGTAACCCTGTATGGAAAATAATCCGTAGCTTATATTAAGGTCCTCCAGAGCAAAATGCCCTGCCTGGGTAATCTCCGTCAATTCCTTTGCTATCCCGGGAAACAAGGTCGTACAATCTGCCCACATCTGCGCTATTGCATTTAATTGCTCCTCATAGTAAGCCCTGTCCTCCTGCAGGGAAGCTAAATAGGTCTCCCTTTCCTGCTGTAAGGCCGCTTTTGCCGCCAGCTTTTCCTGGAGCTTTTCCCTTGACTGCTCTAAGAGCTGCTGCTGCAAGGCCACCCCGTCCCTCTGTTTCTGCAGCTCTGCCTTATAATCCTCCAGGGATGCAATCAGCCAGCTGAAATTTTGGGTTATTTCCTTAATAATATTTAAGCTTGCCAAATACTCCGACAGGTTCTTTGCATTTAACAATATCTGCAGGTAGGAGGCCGGCCCCCTCCGCTGGTAATCCACCAGCACCTGCTTTAAGATATCCAGCTGCAGGTCATATTCCGATTGCGTATTCCTAATAGATCCCTCCATATCCTGTACCTGAAGCTCTCTTTTATCAATTTCGGCAGCAACCTCCCTCTCCTGTTGCTCCATTCCTGTGATTTCCTGCTGTATCTTAAATAATTCCTCCAGAACCCCCTTCTCTTCCTCGGAAATACCTGACAACCTGTCTTCCAGCTCTGTCACCTTATGTACTTCACCAAATACCTGTAAAGGAAGCATGGTGCTCAGAATAATAAGGATTAACGCGAATACAGCCGCTGCTTTATTTCTAACAAAATGATCCATCAGACCCTCTCCTCTACCTTCCAAATTCACTGCTGTCAGCCTTTAGCGGGGCTGACCATCCCTGGACAGTTTCCACCATTCCCCCTGGAGCTTTCCTGGTATCCCATTTGTCCACCTTCATGACATCCCGTCTGCCCATTCTCATATCATCCAGGCTTACCATTTTCATGTCATCCCGTCTGGCAACTTTCCTGATATCCCATTTGACACTTTCTTTGGCATCTCATTTGGTCACCTTCCCAGCATCCCATTTGGCAGTTTTCTTGATTATACCATTTCTCATGACGAGTTTCCACTCCCCCATTATTATTTTATTCTCATGAGACCATGAAACTTATTCAATTTTATAGACTCTAAAAGGACTGCCGCCGAATCCATACGTGATTCCCGACAGTCCTCCATACATCAGCCTAACAAAAGGCTTCTTAATACCAGTGTGCTAGCCCAGGTGGATATAGATACCCTCATATTCACCTCACAGCCTCCCCCGCCATCTCACCCATTTGATGCTCAACTCACTAAATGAATAAATTCACATTAGAATCCTCTGCCTCACCCAGATAGTAGCCAACACCACCGAT
>JARKQP010000543.1 GCA_029974875.1 Mobilitalea sp. | reverse complement strand
TGGCTTTTATCCTTTGTTGAAAATAAAATTGTGAAAGGAACCAAGCGCATATGAAAAATAGATTTAAGGATGCTTCCCGCTATGAAAAGATGATATGTGCGGGAATTTCTATCATAGCCTTTCTCTGTCTGTGGCAATTGGCAGTTTCATTTACAGAGGTCGGTAAGCTGCTGTCAGGTCCCTTTGTGGTACTGCATAAGTTCTTTGCCAGCGTTGTGGATCCAATGGGAACCTATACGATCCAAATGCATATTTTCTGGAGCCTTTCCCGTGTAATGGTCGGATTTTTATTGGGTTCCATTGCCGGAATAGTTATCGGTATTTTAATGGGATGGATTAAAGCAATTGATGCAATTGTCAGGCCATTGTTTGAAATTATCAGGCCGATTCCGCCGATTGCCTGGATCCCGCTGTCAATCCTTTGGTTCGGATTGGGAGAAGGCTCAAAATATTTCCTGATTTTTTATGCGGCTTTTTGTGGCATAACGATGAATGCGTATTCCGGGGTAAAGTCAGTAGACCCGGAATTGATGGGAGCGGCAAAAATGTTAGGTGCAAATAACCGCCAGGTATTTATGACCATAGTTTTACCCTCCTGTATCCCTCATATATTTGCCGGCTTACAGATTGCAATCGGAACCTCCTGGGCTACGGTTGTTGCTGCTGAAATGGTGCGTTCAACCGAGGGTGTTGGCTGGTTAATCATTAAAGGGCAGGATTCCAACAGCACGGTGCAGATTCTGGTCGGTATCGTTGCGATTGGCATTGTTGGCTATATATTAGCAGTTTCGATGCGGGCAATAGAAGCAAAACTTTGTAGATGGAGAGTGAGAGGAAAATGAGTAAGGAAATTATTGTATGCCATAATCTCGGAAAAACATTTGATACTGCCCGTGGAGCTGTGCCTGTTATAGATAATGTGGAATTGAAGGTCCGTGAAAATGAATTCCTGGTGCTTTTTGGCCCCGGACAGTGTGGTAAATCAACGCTGATCAATTGTATGGCAGGACTCGAACGTGCAACACAGGGTGAAGTCCGGGTCAATGATAAAATTGTGGACAAGCCCGGACCGGAAAGAGGGGTTGTATATCAGCGGATGGCGCTATTTCCGTGGCTGACCGTTATGGGAAATGTGGAATACGGGCTAAAAATGAAAAACGTTCCCAAAAAGGAGCGGTTAAAGCGGGCCCAATATTATATTGATCTGGTTGGCCTGCAAGGATTTGAGAAATCCTATCCGGCGCAGCTGTCAGGAGGTATGCAGCAGCGCGTGGGTATCGCCAGGGCGTATTGCATAGAGCCGGAGGTTTTGTTCATGGATGAGCCCTTCGGGCATTTGGATGCACAGACCCGGTATTTGATGCAGGAGGATCTTATGAAAATATGGGAACGTGAAAAACGGACCATCGTTTTCGTAACAAATAATATAGAAGAGGCAATTTATCTTGCTGACAGAATCGTAGTTTTGACAAATTGCCCGACAAAGATAAAACGGGAATACGAAATCGGACTCCCCAGACCGCGTGATTATGTTGACACGAAATTCTTAGAGCTTAGAGAAGAAATATCTTCCATTGTAGATAAAACTGTTTAGGAGGAGACGCGGAGATGGTGAATCAAGAAGAGATTAAAGTAAAAGTAGACCATATGACAAAAAAGTTCGGAGATCTGCTGGTGTTAGATGATATCTCCTTTGATGTAAAAAAAGGCGAATTTCTTTGTATCGTTGGACCTACTGGCTGTGGTAAAACTACCTTTTTAAATTGCATTACAAAATTATATGAGCCCAGTAAGGGTGAAATTTTAGTAAACGGAGAGCCGGTAAATCCCCGGAAGCATAATATAGCATATATTTTTCAGGAATACTCGACGATGTCCTGGCTGACCGTAGAAGAGAATGTAGCCTTTGGGCTTAAGATGAAGAAATTACCTAAGGATGTAATTAAGCAGGAGGTTGCAGAGGTCTTAGACATTGTAGGCCTGACAAAATATAAAGATTACTATCCCGTTGAGCTGTCAACCTCTATGCTGCAAAGAGTGGTGATTGCACGTGCCTTTGCAGTAAAGCCGGAGATACTGTTAATGGATGAGCCCTATGGGCAGCTTGATGTGGAGCTTAGGTTTAAATTGGAGGACGAGCTGTTAAAGCTTTGGAAAAGGCTTGGAACGACAGTTATATTCATTACCCATAATATTGAGGAGGCCGTGTATTTAAGTGAAAATATCCTGGTTTTAACAAACAAGCCAACCACAATTAAGAAGAAATTACCCAATACTTTGCCAATGCCAAGAAAGGTTGTTTCACCGGAATTTATTGATTTGAGAAATCAGGTAACAGAATTGATTAAATGGTGGTAACAATATAAGCTTAGCAGCTGGGTAACCAGAATAAATGCAGCTGAGTTAATCAGAATGAAAGAGGGAAAATTATGAAGGCTATTATGCTTATGTTTGATTCGTTAAATTTACCGATGCTCCAGCCGTATGGGTGCCAATGGACAAAAACCCCTAACTTCCAAAGGCTGGCAAAACGTTCGGTAAAGTTTACCCAAAATTATGCAGGAAGCTTACCCTGTATTCCGGCCAGAAGGGAGCTTCATACGGGCAGATATAATTTTCTGCATCGAAGCTGGGGGCCGCTGGAACCATACGATGATTCTATGCCCGAATTATTAAAAAATAACGGTGTATATTCCCATTTAATATCAGACCATGTGCATTATTGGGAAGATGGAGGCGCAACCTATCATACCAGATACAATTCCTGGGAGATAATCCGGGGGCAGGAAGGCGACAAATGGAAGGTGCTGCCTGAACTGATAAAATCAAATATTGAGGTGCAGAATGAGGATGCCAAGTATTTCAACTCTACCAATGAATTGCACAAACACGACCATGTGAACAGGAAATTCCTGAACAGTGAAGAAAAGATGCCAATGGTAAGTACCTTTCAAAAAGGCTTGGAATTTATTGAGGCCAATAATAAGGAGGAGCAATGGTTTTTACAAATTGAATGCTTTGATCCCCATGAACCCTTTTATACCCAGCAGGAGTATAAGGAGCTATATCCCCACCAATACACCGGAAAGCAGATGGATTGGCCTCCTTATCACCACGTAACAGAGGACGAAGAGACCCAGAACCATTATAAAATGGAGTACGCTGCACTTTTAACCATGTGTGACCGCTATTTAGGCAAGCTGCTGGACAAAATGGATGAGCATAATATGTGGGAAGACACCATGCTCATCGTTAATACGGACCACGGTTATCTTCTGGGTGAGCACGGCTGGTGGAGTAAGGTTGTAATGCCCTGCTATGATGAAATCGTACATATTCCTTTGTTTGTCCATGATCCAAGATTCCAGTGCGGGGGGGAAAGCAGGGATGAATTAGTCCAAACGATTGATATTCCCGCCACGCTGCTTGAATTCTTCGGAATCCCGCTACCTGAAAATATGCAGGGAAGACCTTTGAAAACTGTAATTGCAGATCATGAAAAAATCAGGGATTATGCAATGTTCGGGATTCATGGAGCCCATGTAAATGTTTATGACGGTGAGTATGTATACATGAAGGCTCCTGCAAAAGAAGAAAATCAGCCACTATATGAATATACGCTAATTCCGTTGCATATGAGGAATATGTTTTCTGTTAATGAATTAAAGGATGTTACATTCTGTGAACCATTTCGTTTTACGAAGGGCTGTAAGCTGATGAAGGTGGAGAAAAAGGGCTGCTGCAGTGATAACGTCTTCAGCAGTTTGGTCAGTGGGGCTGCAGACAATGAAGTGGCGAAGCATATCGATAACAACAGCCTTGTCAATGCGGCAAACTTTGGTGATAAGCTATTTAATTTATTAAAGGACAAAAACCAGGAGCATGAGCTGGAGGATATTGAGGCAGAGACAAGGATGGCTAATTTATTAGTCAGGGCCATGAAGGAAAATGATAGTCCGGCAGAACAATACGAACGGATTGGTTTACCAAAAGACCGTGACGTAACAGAGGACGACATTTTACAACTGCACCGGCAAGCCAAAAAAGACCGTGAACCTTTAATTTTACAGGAGTATCAATGGACACATTCTGCAATTAATACATACCGGGCATTAATGAAATTCATTGTAAATGAGAGGAAAGAAGAGGCAGTTGATATCGTCACCAGGAACATAAGGAAAGCCGCAGTGGATCATAATATAACGGCAGAGTTGATTGTCCGGCAGGTAAGGTATGTGGTTCCAGAAAAGTTTTGTGAAATGGTAACCTATTTTATTGAGCTGTCGGGCCGGATCAGCTGATAGGAAGGATGCTGCTTAATTTATGATTTTACGGTATTCACCGGGAAGAATCCCGACATTTCTTTGAAATAATTCTGCAAAGCGGCTTGCATTAGAATATCCCACGGTCTGGGAAATCCGGGCAATGCTCAAATCCGTGTGGGACAGCAAAAACTCAGCCTGTCCCATGCGTTGCTGCTGGATATATTCCGTAATAGTGCAGCCGTTTACCTGCTTGAAGGTCTGCTTTAATTTTGTGGCTCCCATACAGGCGATTTTGGATAATTGGTCTAAGGATAAGGGGAAGGCTGCGTGATCCTTCATATAGGCTGTAACAATATGAATCTGCTCCAGATCCTTCTTGGACAGATGCTTACTTGAAGAAGACAGCCGGTGGAAGCGTTCCACAACAAGAGAAACAGCTTCAGCTACCTTGGCTTCATAGAAGAGCTTTGCGCTGATGCCGTTGCCACGGTAATCGTGGACCTGATTTAAAAGGAGGGTCATTTCGGGAAAGCTGGAGGTTTCATCAATCGCACAGAAGGCCATATAAGGATTGATGTATTCCTCCGGATACTTCTCCTTTAAATAGTTGTTATAGTATTCCGGCAGGATTTCAATGCCTACGGATTTTATAGGTATTTTCTTATGCATCATTGCTTTAAAAGGCTTTTGTCCGCCCAGATAGCTCTTAATGCAGTTAGCATTAATGCGGCGGTAGGGGTTCAATTCGTGCCCTGACATGGAGTAGTAGTAGGTTACGCTTAAGCATTCCGGCATGCTGCATTCAAAAAAGTAGTCTTCGTAGAAACAGAAGTCATGTATCTTAATATCAAACAAGTTCCTTTCGGTATAAACCCAGTAATAACCGCTGCCGATCTCATCAGACAGGGAAAAAGTCTGTCCGCAGGGACTGAATTTTGAGGAAGAGGATATGGGTAAAAAACCCCTGTCACCCAGCATGGATTTATAAAATTCATTCAGAGTATTATTCACATTGCTCCAATCTGTACGGTATGCGCACGTATCCATCTATTGCTTGAAAGATTCTCCAGGGTCTGTTCCAGGCATATCTTTTTGCAGCCTTCCCTTAGGTTATTCTTGTTATAGGTCCGGATTACGGATACCCCGATCAGACATATTATTATCACGATCAGCCGAATCTGGAGGGGTGATATTGAAACAGCAAACCGAGTATGCTATTTTGATATCGAAGTTAGAAAGAACTAACTAAATAATAACATGTTATTGCATTAACGTCAAATATGCAGTAGCACAAGGAGGATAATTTTATGAGTAATCAGTCGCGTTTTAACAAGAAGGGTCTTACGGTAAAGGATCTGGTTACAACTGGAATTTTTACCGCATTGCTTTTTGTCACCATGCTGGTCGGAGGTATCTTTTTTGCGCCTAATCCGGTTCTTACATTTTATATGCCCCTGGGTTCTGCTCTTTTAGGAGGGCCGGTATTGATGCTTTTGATTGCAAAGGTACCAAAAAGAGGACCGATTGCAATTGCGGGTATTTTATGCGGAGTCATCTGGTTTGCAACGGGGATGCATTGGGCCATGGATCTTGGATACATAATAGGCGGTATTGCGGGAGACCTGATTGCCGGAAGTAAAAATTATAAAAGTAAGCTTCTTAACATAATTGCTTATTGCTGCATCAGCCTGGGGTCAACAGGAACCTATATCTGCTTCTTTGCAGATAAGGAAGGCTGGAGCCAGTATATGCTGAATGGTGGTACGGCACAAAGCTATCTGGATACGATGAATGGGGCAGCACAAAACTGGATGCTGGCCGTGATTCTATTAGGAACAACCGTGGTTGCCATATTGAGCGCCCTTGTTGGCCAGAAGCTCCTGAAGAAGCAGTTTGAGAAGGCAGGAATTACGGCATGAGAAGGATCCGGTTCGATCCGCGCACAAAGCTGGCCCTACTGCTTATGTGCGTGCTATGCACCATGTTTGCACCATCCCTTACCTATGAGCTGGTCCTGGTTATTCTGGTAGCTGTATTTGCATTACTGTTAAGGCAATACCGCTATGCCTTCTTCTGCCTGATGGCATACCTTGTGATCTATTTTGTCACAAAACTCAGCGTTTCTTATTTGACCGGAGTAGGGCAGGCGATTTTACTGGCATTTTTTGGATTAGTGAACAAGGTTTATCCCTGTGGCTTCATGGCAGGAATCATGATAGCGACTACCAAAACCGGTGAATTTATGGCGGCTCTTTACCGGATGCATATGCCGGACAGCTTTGTCATTCCCTTTGCCGTTATGCTTCGCTATTTACCCGTTGTGAAGGAGGACTGGAGATTCATTAAGGATGCCATGAAAATGAGGGATATCTCACCCTCCCTAAAGGGATTGGTCAGGCATCCGGTTATGACGGCGGAATGTCTCTACGTCCCCCTGATGATGGCGGCATCAAATACGGCGGATGAATTATCAATCGCGTCCGTAACCCGTGGGATTGAGAACCCGAATCCGAGAACCTGTCTCACCGGGATCAGGTTTACCATAAAGGATGGGGCGGCAGTCTGCTTCCTCCTGGTTTATTTCCTTCTGGGATTACTGCTGCGGGGAGGCTTGCTATGATTGAATTTGAACATGTATCCTTTGAATATGAAGGGTCAGAGGATGGAAGGCTGCAGGATTTGAATTTCACGGTGAAGAAAGGGGAGTGCATTCTCCTTACCGGGCGCAGCGGCTGCGGGAAAACCACTATTACAAGACTGATCAATGGATTGATTCCGGAATTCTTTCCCGGAACATTAAGCGGCGAGGTCCGCATCGGGGGCAGGAAGCTGCTGGAAGAACCCATTTACCGGATAGCAAAGCAGGTAGGGTCTGTGTTCCAGAACCCCAAGACCCAGTTTTTTAATATGGATACTGACGGAGAAATTGCTTTTGGAATGGAGAACAATGGGGTAGCCCAAACCGAAATGAGGCAGAGGGTAAGTATGACAGCCCAGGAGCTTGGAATAGAGGAGCTGCTGGGGCGAAGTATCTTTTCCCTGTCCGGCGGAGAGAAGCAAAAGATTGCATTTGCTTCTGTTTATGCCATGAATCCGGATATCTATCTGCTGGATGAACCCTCCTCCAATCTGGATGAAGCTGCGATTGATGATTTGCGGAAGAATATAGAATTGCTAAAGCAACGGGGGAAGACAATCATTATAGCAGAGCACCGCATCTATTACCTGACAGGGCTTGCAGACCGTATCTTTTACCTTGATCAGGGTGGGTTAAAGCATATCTGGACTGGAAAAGAATTTTCCGCGGTTCCCGAAGATGACAGAAAGCGTCTGGGACTTCGTTCTATTAAGAAGAGGGATAATGTAATATTGCAAACGCAAGCCGGCAATAATAAGGGTGGGAAGCTGGAATTTCAAAACGTATCCATTGGATATGGGAAAAAGATGATTCTGTCCCAGCTTAATTTAAGTGCAGCTTCCGGTGAAATTCTTGCAGTGACCGGGCAGAACGGAGTCGGGAAATCAACCTTTTCAAGGACACTTTGCGGACTATTGAAACCTTTGGAGGGAAATATAAGCTGGAATGGTGCCATATTCAAGGAAAAAGAACGGCTGGCCCATTCCTATATGGTTATGCAGGACGTGAATTACCAGCTTTTTGCTGACAGTGTAGAGCATGAATGCAGCTTTGGTATCAGAAATCCGGATTATGGATTAGTTGCAGGAACCTTAAAGGAGCTGGGCTTATATCCATACCGCAGCCAGCATCCCAATAAACTGTCAGGAGGGCAAAAGCAGCGTGTAGCGGTAGCAGTCAGCATGATCTGCAGGAAAGAAATACTGATCTTTGATGAGCCGACCAGCGGGCTGGATTATGGGAGCATGCTGTCCGTAGCAAGGCTGATGAAATGTCTGGCACAGATGGGAAAGATAATCTTTGTCGTCACCCATGACCGCGAGTTCATGGCTGAGGCATGTACCCGGGTGCTGCGTCTGGAGGCGCAGGAGTGAAGGGGAAATGCATAAAACTATTGACAAGGGGAAATTTATATACTATTATAAACGCAATTGATAAAAACGTTGACGGAGAGAGTACGCATTTCGTGAAAGTCGCAGCGAGCCGGGGACAACGTGAAATGAAGATCATTTCACATCCGACATTGAGTGGCCTGTAGGTCAAATGTTCGTTAGTGTAAGCCCGGTATGAGTAGCAGATGACGGAAAATCACTCCCTAGTTGCAAGACCCAAAGGCGGCAATTGCCCGGCTCAGTAGGTTACGCCGGTATCTACCGTTATATAGATAATGTATGGATGTCAATTGCTTGACGGAGTACGTGAACAAGGTGGTTAATGAAAGCATATGCTCTCATCCTTTTTCGGATGGGAGCTTTTTTAATCCAATGCATTGCCGATATGTCAACGTTTACCATTATCAAAAGAGTTGAAACATGAAGTAAGTATTTGAAACTATATCATATTTTTATTGGAGGTTATAGCATGTACGATAAGGTGTCTACGGATCTTAACTTTGTCGAGAGAGAGAAAAAAGTATTAAAATTCTGGCAGGAGAACCATATCTTTGAAGCCAGCATCAGTGAGCGTAAGGATGGGGAAACCTATACCTTTTATGATGGGCCGCCGACGGCAAACGGTAAACCCCACATTGGCCATGTGTTAACAAGAGTTATTAAGGACATGATTCCAAGATACCGGACCATGAAGGGCTATCAGGTGCCCCGTAAAGCCGGCTGGGATACCCATGGGCTTCCGGTGGAGCTGGAGGTAGAGAAAAAGCTGGGCATTGACGGCAAGGAACAGATTGAGGAATACGGCCTGGAGCCTTTCCTGCAGGAATGCAAGGAAAGCGTATGGAAATACAAGGGTATGTGGGAGGACTTCTCCAGTACCGTTGGCTTCTGGGCTGATATGGAGGATCCCTATGTAACCTACCACAATGATTATATTGAATCGGAATGGTGGTCTTTAAAGCAGATCTGGGAGAAAGGGCTGCTCTATAAGGGCTTTAAGATCGTACCCTACTGCCCGAGATGCGGAACGCCCCTTTCCAGCCATGAGGTGGCACAGGGCTATAAGGATGTGAAGGAGAAATCCGTAATCGCAAAATTCCGTTTAAAGGGAACGGCAGATGAATATATCCTGGCATGGACCACAACACCCTGGACACTTCCAAGCAACGTGGGGCTTTGTGTGAATCCCCAGGAAACCTATGTAAAGGTTAAGGTTCTGGTGGATGCAAAGGGAAATGTATTAAAGAAGGACGGCAGTTGTTCCTGCGGACATGACCATGGACAGGGGAAAGCCCATAAGCATGGACAGGATGTGAGCCATGAGCATGAGCAGGATACAGACCACAAGCACGAGGCTCCTGTGGCTGACCATGCAGAGCATTATATTCTTGCTGAGGCACTTCTAAATGTATTAGAGGGTGATTATGAGGTAGAGCAGACCTATACCGGCAAGGAACTGGAATATATGGAATATGAGCCGTTGTTCGATTATGCGGAGATTGATAAGAAGGCTTATTTTGTAACCTGCGATAATTATGTAACCTTAAGTGACGGTACCGGCGTCGTCCATATTGCGCCTGCCTTTGGTGAGGATGATAACCGT
Source organism: Mobilitalea sp. (assembly GCA_029974875.1). The sequence goes on along the minus strand of JARKQP010000543.1, from coordinate 24,396 downwards.
GTAGGAAAGAATTATGACTTACCCTTTGTACAGCTGGTTGACGGTAAGGGTGAATTTAAGCCGGAAGCAACTGATTTGGTAGGCATGTTCTGTAAGGCGGCGGATGAACCGATTATGAAAATGCTGGCCCAGAAGGGCTTATTATTCAAGATCCTGAAGTTTGAGCACAGCTACCCCTTCTGCTGGCGCTGTGATACCCCCCTCATCTACTATGCGAGGGAATCCTGGTTTATTAAGATGACGGCGGTAAAGGATCAGCTGATTGCAAATAACAATACCATCAACTGGATGCCGGAGAGCATTGGACAGGGACGCTTTGGCGACTGGTTAAAGAACGTCCAGGACTGGGGTCTTTCCCGTGACCGTTATTGGGGAACTCCTCTTCCGATCTGGGAGTGCGAGGACGGACACCGTCATTGCATCGGAAGCATTGAGGAGCTCAAATCCATGTCTGAAAATTGTCCTGATGATATCGAGCTTCACAGGCCATTCATTGATGCGGTTACGATTAAATGCCCGGACTGCGGCAAGGAGATGACCCGTGTAACACCGGTAATTGACTGCTGGTATGATTCAGGCTCCATGCCATTTGCACAATGGCACTATCCATTTGAGAACCATGACATCTTTGAGGAGAATTTCCCGGCGGACTTTATCTGCGAGGCAGTTGACCAGACCAGGGGATGGTTCTATTCCCTGCTTGCGATTTCTACCCTGATCTTTGGAAAGGCATCCTTTAAGAACGTAATTGTATTAGGGCATGTCCAGGATGAGAACGGACAGAAAATGTCCAAATCCAAGGGAAATGCGGTAGATCCCTTTGATGCCCTGGATAAGCATGGTGCTGACGCGATCCGTTGGTATTTCTATATCAACTCCGCATTATGGTTGCCGAACCGATTCCATCATGGGGCAGTGACCGAGGGGCAGAGAAAGTTCATGGGTACTCTTTGGAACACCTATGCTTTCTTCGTGCTGTATGCTAATATTGATAATTTTGATGCTACCCAGTATAAGCTGGAATATGATAAATTACCGGTTATGGATAAGTGGCTATTATCCAAGCTGAACACCTTAGTGAAGAATGTGGATGGGCACCTGGACAACTACCGTATCACCGAGGCAGCAAGGCTCCTCGCTGACTTTGTTGATGAGCTTTCCAACTGGTATGTCAGAAGAAGCCGTGAACGCTTCTGGACGAAGGATATGCCCCAGGATAAGATCAACGCGTATATGACCTTATACACAGCGCTTGTTACGGTATCCAAGCTGTCCGCTCCGTTTATTCCGTTTATGACAGAGGATATTTATCAGAACCTGGTGGTTAAGATTGACAAGAGTGCTCCCAGGAGTATCCATTTGTGTGATTATCCTACCTATAATGAGGCGTGGATTGATCTTGAATTGGAAGCAAATATGGAAGAGGTACTTGACATTGTCGTTCTTGGCCGTGCCTGCAGGAATGCCGCCAATATCAAGAACCGCCAGCCAATTGGCAAGATGTATGTTAAGGCGGACAAGGGCTTGACCACCTTCTATACGGCGATTATTGCAGAGGAATTAAATGTGAAGGAGGTCGTATTTACCGACGATGTCAGGGACTTCACCTCCTATAGCTTTAAGCCTCAGCTAAAGACCCTAGGGCCGAAGTTCGGTAAGCAGATCGGAGCTATCCGTACCATCCTTTCCGAATTAAACGGAAATGCAGCGATGGATGAAATCAATGCCACCGGTCAGCTAAAGATTACTTTGGACGGGGCAGAAGCGGTGCTGGATAAGGATGACCTGCTGATTGAGGCAGCTCAGACAGAGGGCTTCATCTCCGATTCAGACCACGGAATTACCGTAGTCCTTGATACGAACCTGACTCCCGAATTAATTGAGGAGGGCTTCGTAAACGAGATCGTCAGCAAGATCCAGACCATGCGTAAGGAAGCTGATTTTGAAGTAATGGATCACATCCGGGTATCCCAAAGCGGCAACGATAAGATTAAAGAAATCATGGAACGCAATGCAGCGCATATCAAGTCAGAGGTACTTGCGGAGGAATTAGTCTTTGGGCAGGCGCAGGGCTATACAAAGGAATGGAGCTTGAACGGCGAGAATGTGACTCTTGGCGTAGAGAAGCTGTAAAAATATAAAATTTTCTGCTAATTAAATTAATAAGGGATGCGGCTCAAATAGTTATAGATTAACTGTTTGGGTCACATCCCTTAAGTTCTTTATAAATTTTGTTCGTCTATTTCGTTGCTATATAGTCCAAAGATATATAGAGGGGATTGTCCGTATAAGCCGGTTTCATCATCGGAGAAATTAGCCCCGGTGGCCGAGGTATAGAACGATCCAACGCAGCGGATTTATCTAAGTGTTTTCTATGCCTTCTTCTTCACCTGCGAAGGCGATGTCCCATAGCGCTTTTTGAATAACTTGCTAAAATGATAGGCATCGTCATACCCTACGCTGGCAGCGATCTCCTGGATGCTGCCGCCCCAGCCGTTCTCCAGCAGCTCCCGCGCTTTCTCCAGGCGGATATTGATCAGATGGCGGATGGGAGTATCCCCTGTCTCGCTTTTAAATATCTTGGAGATATAGAAGGGGCTCAGATACATGTTTTCAGCGATCTGGTCCAAGGATACCTTATCATTATAATGATCCTCAAAATAGCTTATTATCTGCTCCACCACATATTTTTTATTGGAGGATTCAAAGGTACAGCCGGAGCTGGTCATTACCGGTTCGCACTGCTCCCTTGCTACTAAGAGTATCATCTGCATCAGATATGACTTCAGCATAAAGTAGCGGCCCTCCCGGTACACTGCGTTTTCTGACACCATGGAGGAACAGATTTTAAATAGCTTTTGACGAAGCTCCCCTGTAGTGTGCAGGATATGTCCCCCATCCGGCAAAGGCAGATGGTTCTCAGGCTGTCCCTTAAGATGGATATTCGAAAATCCTACGAAGAACTCTGTGGCAAGAAGCTCATTTCCCTCTAACAATAGCGCCTGGTGCTTTATTCCGGGATTCATAATAAGCAAATCCCCCTCTGTCACCTCGTAGATACAATCCTCAATCCGGTACCTACCATTTCCCGACATGATAAATGCCATCTCAGGAAAATCATGGCTGTGGTAAGCGCCCTCGTCCTTCTGCCGGATCCCCTTCCAAGTAAACAAAAAGGTGGGATCCAGCTCATCTATTAATTTTGATTTTATTTCCGTACACATAGAATTTCCTGTCTCTCCCGATTCGCTGCATCATTAACCTACTACTCACTATTCTAATGGTTCACAGTGCAAAAGTAAATGAATTTTATAAGATAATACATCAACGGTGCAAGATACTCCATTTTGTTTCCAGGGAGCGCAGAGTATATTGTAAAGCATACTTACTTTTATTTTAGATACGGAGGTAGTCTTATGACACCAATGAAATGGTTCTATTCCTTCTTGAAAAAATACCGCAAATTGATGGTTCTGGGTCTGGCTCTGACCACAGTTGTCGCAGCGCTTTCCATTGTCAATCCCTATATTGCGGGTATCATCGTGGATGATGTCATAAAGGATGGTAACTATAGCATACTGCCCAAGCTCATCCTCTGCCTGCTGGGGGTGACCCTGGCTATCGGTATACTGCGGTTCCTGTACCAGATCGTGTTTGAAACCGCATCCCAGGGCATGCTCTACGATATGCGGGGCAAGGTATACCGCAAGCTTTTGCAGGAGGATTTTGCGTTCTATAATAAGAAGCGGACCGGCGACCTGATGAGCCGCCAGACTGGTGATATGGATGCGATCAGGCATTTCGTGGCACTTGTTATCTACATAGTTTACCAGAGCGTATTGCTCTTCATCTTTGCGCTGCTGATGGTCTTTACGGTCAGCACCAAGCTGGCCCTGTGCATGCTGGTAGTACTGCCCTTCACCGCCCTTGCCACTTACCGGCAGTCGAAGGAGGTAAGGCCTGCCTTCCAGCGCAACAGGAACTGCTTCTCGTCCCTGAATGCATTTGTCCAGGAAAATGTCAGCGGCAACCGGGTAGTGAAGGCATTTGCCAAGGAAGATTATGAGATCGAGAAATTCAATAAGGAAAATAATAAATTCCGCGATGCCCAGATCAGCGCCTCCAGGATATGGATGAAGTATGTGCCGGTTTTTGAAATCCTCTCCTATGCCCTCACCATTGTGCTGATGGTCTATGGAGGTTATATGGCCATCCAAGGGGAGATTACCTTGGGAGACCTGGTAAAGGTCAACGGCTACCTGTGGATGCTGAATACCCCCCTGCGTATGGCTGGCTGGTGGATCAATGATATCCAGAACTTCTCTACCTCGGTGGAGAAAATTTATGCCACCTACAGCGAGGAGCCGAAGGTATACTCGCCCAATGCCGGCGTTGTATACGAGAGGCTGAAGGGAAGTGTGGAATTTCGTAATGTATCCTACCGTGCGGATGATGAGGATATCGTCATGGACATTAATTTCAAGGTAAAGGCCGGCCAGACTGTGGGCATTATCGGTTCCACCGGTTCCGGGAAGTCCACCCTGATGAACCTTCTCTGCCGTTTTTACGATACCACCTCCGGCGAGGTACTGCTGGACGGTGTCAATGTTAAGGATTATGACCTATACAATATGCGCGACAATATCGGCATGGCGATGCAGGATGTATTCCTGTTCTCCGACACCATTGAGGGTAATATCGCCTACGGGCGTCCAAGCTGTACCTTTGAGGAAGTGAAGAAGGCCGCCATTATGGCGGATGCCAACCACTTTATCATGAACCTGCCGGAGGGCTATGATACCATCGTAGGTGAGCGGGGCGTGGGTCTGTCCGGCGGTCAGAAGCAGCGTATCTCCCTGGCGAGGGCCTTGCTGAAGGATCCGTCCATCCTGATACTGGATGATACCACCTCAGCCGTGGATATGGAGACGGAAAGCTATATCCAGAATCAGCTAAAGACCATCAAGAAGGACTGTACTAAGTTCATCATCGCCTATCGCATCTCTTCGATCAAGGATGCGGATCTGGTCCTGGTCATGAACAATGGCCGCATTATTGAGCAGGGAACCCATGACTCCCTGGTAGCTGCCGGAGGTTATTATGCCAAGGCCTTCCGTAACCAATACGGTGAGATTCCCTATGAGCTGCTGAGGGATGAGGAGAAGAGGCAGCGCAGCTTTGCATAAGTAAGAAGGAGGAAACACAGATTGAAAGAAATAAAATTAATTAACGAAGGGGGGATCGGGTCCATGCTGGCACTTTTATGGCAATTTGTGCAGTAAAGAGCATGGACATCAACATGGCACGTAACCGCTATGATATGGATGAAGTTCTGGAGGACAGCTTTGATGTAAACCAGCTGAAACGCCTTGCCGGATACATCGCTCCCCATAAGAAGAAAATGATTGGTATCATCATCCTGATGCTGGCCTCCTCCGCCGCTACCATGGTGATTCCCCTCTTCTTCCAGAGGATTATGGATTATTATATTCCTGAGAAGGATATGGGCAAAATACTTCTGGTGAGCGGTCTGACTCTGCTGGTGGCAGTATTCTCTGCTGTCAGCCTGCGGACGAGGATCAAGACTATGAGCAGCATTGGGCAGAATATTATACATACAATCCGTTCTGATATTTTCAGGCATTTGCAGGAGTTGCCCTTTTCCTATTACGATGACCGGCCCCATGGAAAGATCCAGGTGCGGGTGGTCAATTATGTGAACAGCTTAAGCGACCTGCTAAGCAATGGTATTGTTAACACCATTACAGATTTGTGTAACCTGTTCTTTATCCTGATATTTATGCTGATCTGTGATGCCAGGCTGACCCTGGTATGCTTGTGCGGCCTGCCCCTGCTGGCAGTTGTAATAGTGCTGATTAAGAAAAAGCAGCGTAAGGCATGGCAGATCCAGTCCAACAAGCAGTCCAACCTTAATGCCTATATCGCTGAGAGCATCAATGGGATCCGGGTCACCCAGTCCTTTGTCCGTGAGGAGGAAAATACGGGTATCTTTAATCATCTGAGCAAGGGCTACCGGAAATCCTGGATGAGGGCTGTTGCCTTTAATTTCACCATGGGTCCCAGCGTGGACATAATATCTGCCATCACCACATCCTTTATCTATGTGCTGGGTATCCGTTGGATTCTGGCGCCAAATGCTACTCTGACGGTGGGCGTGCTGATTGCATTTACGGCTTACATCGGACGGTTCTGGGCACCCATCAATACCCTGGCAGGCTTTTATAACTCCCTGCTGACAGCCATCTCCTATCTGGAGCGTATCTTTGAGACCATCGACGAGCCGGTGCTGGTCAAGGATGTGCAGGGCGCTGTGGACATGCCGCTTATTAACGGGGATGTGGAATTTAGGGAGGTGTGCTTTAGCTATGAAGAAGGGCACCGGATTCTGGACCATATCAACTTTCAGGTGAAGCAGGGCGAAACCTATGCCATTGTAGGGCCTACCGGAGCCGGTAAGTCTACGATTGTGAACCTGATCAGCCGGTTCTACAATGTGGACTCCGGCCAGGTGCTGATTGATGGTGTGGATATCTCTACGGTCACCATCCGTTCCCTGCGAAGCCAGATGGGGATTATGATGCAGGACAGCTTCATCTTCGCAGGTACGATTATGGATAATATCAGATATGGTAACCTAAAGGCTGCGGATGACCAGGTAATCGCCGCCGCCAAGACGGTGTGTGCCCATGACTTTATCATGGAGATGGACCAGGGCTATTATACGGAGGTAAATGAACGCGGAAGCCGCCTTTCTGCCGGACAACGGCAGCTGATATCCTTTGCCAGGGCATTGTTGGCTGATCCTAAGATTTTGATTCTGGATGAGGCGACCTCCAGTATAGATACAGAAACGGAGATATTGCTGCAAAAGGGGTTGAACCGCCTGCTGGAGGGCAGAACCTCCTTCATTATCGCCCACCGGCTGTCTACCATTAAGAATGCGGATTGTATTATGTATGTGGATAAAGGGGGAATCCTGGAGAAGGGCAGCCATGATGAGTTGCTGGACCTTAGGGGAGAATATTATCAGCTTTATATGTCGCAGTTTGATTTTTTGAGGAAAGCAAATTAGAATAAGGGAAGCGCTTAGGCAAAGATCAAATTAATAGAATGTAGTAAGAGGAGAGGCATAGGACACAATAGCAATGTAACCAATAAAAAGGTTTCATTCGATTGTGGCTTATGCCTTTCTTATTTCATTGAAAAGGCCCTGCGCTGATTTCTATGGGCTACTATCCCATTTTGGAATACCATAGGGGACAAGTGGAATTGATTGGTACAAAATTATAAATATAATGATTGTTATAGAGGCAAAATATACAGAGTGCCTACAATGATAAGGAGGAATAGATGTAATGAAGAAAGTATTATCAATTTTACTTGCAATCTGTTTCATATTTTCACTTACAGCATGTGGAAAAGCGCCAACGGATGCAACTGGGGGGACTGAAACAACATCAGACACATTTTTAACGACAGACGCAGATTCTAAGGATGCTGCAACAGACAGAAGTGAGGGGTTAATAGCAATCTGCCTGCCGAGCTTGGATAATCCATTGATGCTTGGTATCAGCGACGCTATGAAGAATACCTTTGCCGGTATTGCTCCTGTTGAGATAGCAAGCGCAGACCAAGATGCAAATAAACAAGTGACACAGATTCAAAATTACATAACGATGGGGGCGGTAATGCTTGTCGTTATGCCTGTAGAAGCTTCCACCGTTGTTGAAGTATTAAAACAGGCAAGACAATCTGGAATTAAAGTGGTGGTAAATGGCACTTCCATGAGTGACAGTGATTCATATGATACTATGGCGACAGTAAATCAATATTTGGTTGGATGCTATTGCAGCTTGATGGCAAAGGAATGGATAGATCAAAACTATCCAGGAGCTGCAGAGAAGAGTATTGAAACGGCGGTCTTAACTTCAAGCCAAAATCAGGATGCTGTAGATCGAACGAATGGTATTGTGTCAATTACTGAACCATACCTGAAAAATGCATCAGGTGATTATGTTGATGCATCAGGTAATATTGTAGAAGAGAGTGGTAAAGTAGCTAACCCGGCTTATTGCCCTGCTGTTAAGATTGTTTCTTCTACTGATGCCGAAATGTTTCAAGCTGGGCAGACAGCAATGCAAAATATTATGACTACCAATCCAAAGGTGAGACTTGTTTTAGCGTATGCTTCTGATGGAGGCTGCGGAGCGAATCAGGCAGTTCTTGACAGCGGAGCAAGTAGCGAAGAGCTTGGGGCATATGCCATCTTCGGTTGTGGTGTGATTGGAAGCGAAGGTGATTATATCAAGGATGCAGATCAGGGGAAGGGCATTTTCCGTGGTGCTGTAGCATTTGGCGGAGGAGACCTGCCCGGGGCTATGGCGGATCTTGCTAATAAAGTATTTACAGATGGGCAATTTGAAAAGGAAACCTGGGATGCAATAGCAAAGGTATATTGCAAAGACGGTGAAATAGTTCGTGATGAAGTTAATAATGTTGGCTCTGTATCAGCTGAATAATCCAAGAATGGAAGGAAATATAACGTGGAATCAATTTTATCGCTCAGATCAATATCAAAAGCATATCCTGGAGTAAAAGCACTTGATGATATTTCAGTCAATTTTATAAAAGGGGAAATTCATGCGCTTTTAGGTGAAAATGGGGCTGGTAAATCCACCTTGATAAAAATTATTTCCGGAGCGGTGGTACCTGATCAGGGTACCATCGCAATTCATAATAAGGAATTTTCTCAGATGAATCCAATTTTGTCAAAACAAAATGGAATCGAGGTAATTTATCAAGAGTTTAATTTAGTGGATTCACTATCCTGTGCAGAAAATATTTATATTGGAGAAAGGCAGGGGAGATCATTTTCTACAAAAACAATTGTAAAAATGGCAACAAAGCTTTTCCAAGAATATGGGTTTAATATGAAGGCGGAAGATATCGTGGGTACGTTATCTCCGGCTAAGAAGCAGATCGTAGAGATATGTAAGGCAATATCAAGAAAAGTTAAGGTTCTTATAATGGATGAACCAACAGCGCCTCTATCCAATAGCGAGGTAGAGTTGATGTTTCATATTGTAGAAAGATTAAAAAGTGAAGGGGTCACTATCATATACATTTCTCATCGCATGGATGAAATCTTCCGTCTCGCTGACCGGGTAACGGTATTGAGAGATGGTCAATACATACAGACCTTAAATACAAAAGAGACTAACCGTCAGGAACTAGTTTCTTTGATGGTAGGAAGAAAACTTAGTGAGGAATATCCAAGAAGGGAGAAAGATCCAGGTGAAGTGGTTTTAGAAGTCGAGAAACTCTGTGGTAATGGTGATAGTGATATTAGCTTTCAGCTACGTAAGGGTGAAATATTAGGTGTAGCAGGACTGGTTGGTTCGGGACGGACCGAGCTGGCACAAATGATCTTCGGTGTTGTAAAGCCCACTCATGGAAAAATTAAAATCAATCATAAGGAGGCCAGGATTAATACTCCATATGATGCCCTTAGGTATGGTATTGGATTAATTCCAGAGGATCGTAAGCAATTAGGCTGTATCCTGGAGCAATCCGTTGGTTTCAATATTGCAATGGCAAGTGTAAAGCAATTGGGTACCTGGTTTTGGACAAGCAAGAGAAAAGAGCAAGAATTGGTTGATAAATATGTCAAACGCCTTAAAATCAAGATTACAAACCCCAATCAGATGGTTCAGAATTTGTCCGGAGGTAATCAACAAAAAGTGGTTCTGGCTAAGGAACTGGCAGCAGATTTGGATATCCTGATATTTGATGAACCTACCAGAGGAATTGATGTTGGTGCAAAGCAGGAGATTTATATATTAATGAATGAGTTGGCAAATCAGGGTAAGAGCATCTTAATGATATCCTCCGATATGGAGGAAATGTTAGGAATGTCAGACCGGATTATAGTTTTGTATGACGGGGAGCTTTCGGGGGAACTAAAAAGAAAAGAATTTAGCCAGGAGCAGGTTCTTATACTGGCATCTGGATTATCGGAGGAAGATTAAAATGAGCACATCAAAAAAGATTATTGAAAAATATTCCGTATATATCATATTGGCAGTCCTTGTCCTCTTGTTCAGCTGCTTTAACCCACTATTCCTAAGCGGACGGAATATTTTCAATTTAATAACTCAAAACACCTATTTCTTAATCGCGTCGGTAGGTCTGGCATTTGTAATGATAGGTGGAGGTATCGATTTATCAGTAGGCTATCAGATGAGCCTTGTCGGTGTAATCTCTGCAATGTTGATGACACAGTACAATTCTCCTATTTGGCTTGTCGTTATTATAGCAGTATTGTTAGGAACAGTACTGGGAGTAATTAACGGTGTCATATGTACTAAAATAAAAATATTTCCGTTAATTGCAACCTTAGCGACCAGTACTGTCTATCAGGGTATCTCATACATGGTATCAAAGGCAAAAACCTACCGTGATTTTCCGGATGCCTTTCGCATGTTAAGCACAAGTAAATTTCTAGGGCTTCCTTTTGATGTATATTTGACAATTTTTATTATTTTGTTTGCTGCTTATGTATTAAATAAAACTTATTATGGGCGCCACATCTTAGCTGTCGGAGGTAATGCAGAGGTTGCCAGATTATCAGGTATTGAAGCAAAATTAATCCAGGTATCGACCTACGGTATCTGCGGCTTCTTCTTCGCAATTGCAACCTTAGACATGATCTCCAAATCCAATAGCACAAGCTCAAGCTTTGGGCCCGGAACTGAATTTACATGTATGACAGCTGCAATTGTTGGTGGCATCAGCTTTATTGGAGGCAAAGGATCCATGCTTGGATTAACTGCCGGTGTCTTTATCATGCAGGTTCTTGGAAATGGTATGCAGCTGGCTGGATGGGGTACCTATTCTCAATATGTTGTGAAAGGCGTCATCTTATTACTGGCAGTTGCATTTGACGGATTGAAGAACAGTCCAAGCCTTATAATCAGAAAGCCTAAGGAAGAAAAAGAAAATAAGAAAAATGAAGCCGCAGCATAATTAACCTTGATAGAGTTAGTCCTAACTATTAACGATAATAAAAGAAAACACCAAAAATAATAGAAAAGAAGTGATTTTATGGAAAAAACTGATAACAATTCCATTTGAACAATCTGTTGAATTTGTAAATGCAATACGAGAAAAACTTGGTGATGCTAGCGTAGCATTTATCCCGATTGAGGGAGCAGATCATGAAGATAAGATGTTCGTACATGAGAAAAACATGTCAATCATATGGGATTGGATAGATACGTACCTTAAATGCATTGGATAAACAATTGAAAATAAAGCAGTAAGCTAGTGACTAACAGAAAAAGAACCAAAAGATTTAGATGAAAGGGCTGTTGCTTATGCAACAGCCCCCTATCTTTCTATAAAATATAGCTTTAGTGCAGACCAATATGTGAGGTATGGTTTAGTAGCCGATCCTGATTAATAGAATAGTTTGCCTTAACATAATCCCAGAAGGTCTTGGCAGCGGTAGTCATCTGTTTTTTGCGAAGCCTTACTAAAGATATATGACTTACGATATGTTCTTTTAATGGGACAATGACGATATTGTCGCAGTGTATATAGGATACAGCCTGGTTCATCATCAGAGATACCCCCATATCCTTGCCAACAAGCTCGACAATATTCTCCATTCTTGTACCGGTATAAGTTACATTTGGTGTAAAGCCAGCCTTTTCACAAGCACTAATGCAGCTTTTATATAATAAAGTTCCTTTATTCAGTAGTAAGAAGGTATCATCCTCCAGCTGATCAAGAGAGATTTCTTTTTCCTCAGAAAGCGGATGATCCATGGGTAAAACGGCGACAAAGCAGTCTTTACATAATATGATTGATTCATAATCTGAATCCAGCGTTTCCTCTCTCATAAAGGCCAAATCGTATTGTCTGCTTTCTAATGCGGGACCAATATCACGACCTTCACGCTCATCGACGAACATGTTGATAAACGGATATAACTGACGAAAATCAGCTACCATACTGGTGATATTATATTGGGCCATTACCGGAATAGAGGCAATGGACAAATTACCGCCATTATAATGTTCAAAGAAGGACAGATCAGTAATCATGGAATTATAATCATCAATTATAGATTGGGCATATTTTAAAACGACCTCACCCTGCTTTGTCAATTCAATTCGTCTCTTTGTACGATCGATAAGCTGGACATTTAGTTCTCTTTCCAACGCAATGATTTGTTTAGAAACAGTGGATTGGGTTGTAAACAATATTTCCGCAGCTTCAGAAAAACTGCCGCTGACCTTAACCGCAATTAAATATTTTAATCGTAATATGTTCATCAATCAATCACTCCATAGAATTAAATTGTTACCACAAGTTATATTGTACTTCATTTAGAAATGGAAGTAAACCATAACTCTTGGTAGTACTGATCCCACAAGTTATAAAACTCGTAGCATTTCATTTTATGAAGAAAAACGACGATTAATCTTAGGAGCAGAAAGATAAATAGAAATCTCAATGGAAGTTGATATTTTCTTATGTTATAATCAAAAATAATTAATAATTAATTAATGTATAGAAATCATGATAATTAATTTTAGAAGGAAGAGAAGATATGTTGTTTAAAAGCTATTATCTAGGTGATGGTATTTATCATATTGAAGATATTCTTGGAGCAAATATGTACCTGGTCATTGGGAAAAGTAATGCTATGTTAATTGATACCGGAATGGGAATAGGTTCCTTAAGAGAATATGTGGAAAGCATTACAGAAAAACAGCTTATTGTTGTAAATACCCATGGACATCCTGGCCATGCGGGTGGCAACGGAGAATTTTCTGCCGTATATATGCATCCAAATGATAAGGAACTATATTATAAAATGTCTTCAACTCAATCAAAGATTAGAGATTTAAAAGAAGTTTTTCATTTGGATGATGAAGTATGTTTAAAAATGATTGAGTTCAAAGATAATACAATGCCTATAAATGATATCCAGTGTATCGATTTAGGGGAGAGAATAATAGATATTGTATTACTACCGGGACATACCGAGGGATCTCTGTGTCTCTATGATCGAAATAGTGGTACCTTATTCAGCGGTGATACAATTAATGGAGATGAAACATGGTTACATCATGATTATTCTGCATCCTTGCAGATATACTACCTATCTCTTCGGATGATGCTAAAAAATGGATGGAATATCAAACAGGTATGCCCGGCAGATGCTCCAACCCCTGTTAATCCGGAAATAATCGAGAATTTGGAAATGTGCGTAAGACGAATTTTATTACATGATGCAAAGGGTGTCCCATTTCAAACACATACCGGAGAAGGATATCGGTATTCCTATTCAGGTACGACTATACTATACAATCCTCAGAAAATTTATGAAAATAGAAGCTATGATGACTGATAATACTCCATCATTTCTTTTGGAAATATTAATCCGGATTGAGATGTAAATCATTTGTGACGGCCATTGATTTATTGAAGGAAGAAGATGGCCAGAATGTTTTGGAGGGAGAAGACGCATGGGTTACAGGATTATGATTGCAGATGACGAACCAAAAATCATCCAGTTAATCAGACAATTAGGGCATTGGGAGCATTATGGCATTGAGATAATCGATGAATGCCATGATGGAGAGCAGGCACTGCAAAGTATTTTGGAGAAACAGCCGGATTTCGTATTATCTGATATAAAAATGCCTGTTTATGACGGGATTGAACTGATTCAAAAGACCCGCGAAAAGAATATGGATACCTTGTTTGTCCTGCTGAGCGGCTACCGCCATTTTGAATATGCGAGAAGCGCCATTCAACTGAATGTGGTGGACTATTTGCTCAAGCCCATTGATGAGAACCAGTTAAATGAAACCTTAGAAAAGGTCTGCCATAGAATAGACCAGCTTCGGGAGCAGAAAGAGAGCCATGCCCGGTTGTCAAAGCTGGAAGTTGAGAAAGGGAGAAGTGCGCTGGCGGATTTCTGGCAGCTTTTTCTTGAAAGAAAGGAAGACAGGCTGCGGGAGTTTGAATTGATGGGGGAAGAGACCTGTAATCAGACCTATCACACCAATTTTAAAGAGGGCTGTTACCAGGTGGTTTGTACCGTCTCGAACCTGAATGGAATGCTGGAGCAAAATGATTCCTTATTTAGCGAAAAGGTAGATAATTTTATACAGACCTGCTTTAAAGAGCTGGCGGTTGTTCATTACTATACGACCTTCCAGGGACATATCATTATTTTGAATTTTGAGAAAGAACGGCAGGCCGAAGTAAAAAAAGCAATTTCCATGCTGTATTACAGCATTCGTGATCTGAATGAGATCTACGGAAATTTTAGATTGAATCTGGGATGCAGTAATGTGAGATATTCCTGCCGGGAGCTGATGCAGGCTTTTTTAGAGGCAAGCTCTGCGGAGTGGGGAAGACTTATTTTTCTGGGAAATAATATCATTGAATACAGTCAGATAGAAAGTCTTCCGCTCTTTGAACAAAAGGAATTGATCCCGGAGGAGGAGCTGCCAAGGATCCTGGACAGTATTAAATATCTGAGGCTTGAGGAGCTGGGCGATTTGTTCTCAGAGCTTCACAGGAGAGCCGGTAAATACAATAATGCAAATCCAAGAAGCATGCATCAGGTGTTTTATGGGCTATATGAGAAGCTGGCCGACGCGGTCCAAAAGGAAGAAGCCAGCCGGTTCCATGAAAATTATTACTATTGCTATCTGGAGGCAAAAAGCTTCCAGCAGGTGATCAAAAATCTGTATGAATTTTTAGGGAAGTATATTATAGAGGAGCAAAAGAAATTAAAAGAGAAATTAGGGAAGCCTCTGGGTGAGGCTGTGAAATATATTCAGAAGAATTACATGAACCAGATCTCCCAGGAGGATGTGGCAAGAGCCGGGAATGTATCACCCACTTATCTGAGCAGGTTATTTAAGGATGAAATGAAAATTGGATTCAATGAATATTTGACAAAAGTAAGACTGGAGGAGTCAAAGAAACTGCTTTCTGAAACGAATTATTCCATTAAAGAGATTTCCGTTATGGTGGGATACCCGGACGAAAAATACTATTCGAAGCTCTTTAAGAAAATCACCGGTATCAAGCCTACGGAGTACAGGAAGTTATATGGATGAGTACTCCGGGAAACTTTTTTGCGTGCGGCTTTGTGGCTGCAAACAATGAGTTCCGGAGTACACTGGATAAAAAGGAGGACTCCCAGATGAAAAGAAACTTTATGATTCCGTGTCTGATATTACTTATCAATATAATTGCTGTGGGCTTTTTATTCCTAAAAAGTCCATTTCTTTATATTCTGATCCCTTTACTGATAGTTATGGTTCTTTCTCTGCTTGGCATTTTGGAAGCAGTAAAAAATAATAAAACCATTCAATTTTTAATCCAGGATAATAAACAGAATAAGCAGCGTACCGTGCAGTGGAACCAGGAGGAAGAGGAGAAGCTAACGCTGGTAAAGCGCAGAGTGGAGATTTCCGCTTTACAAAGTCAGATCAATCCGCATTTTTTATATAATACACTGGACAGCATACGAAGCAAGGCTCTATTGGACGGACAGGCCGAAATAGCCTCCATGACAGAAGTTTTATCAAAGTTCTTTCGTTATTGTATCAGCAATGATGAGAGTTTGGTAAAGATCAGGGAAGAGATTAACCATATTAACGACTACTACTATATCCAGAAATATCGGTTTGAGGACCGGGTTAATATGGAGACCTATTTAGAGACAGAGGAAATTAACGATTACTATATTCCCAAAATGACACTGCAGCCCCTGGTGGAGAATGCCATGATCCATGGGCTGGAGAAATTAACAGCCCACGGAAAAATTCTAATTAAGATAGAAGAGACGGAACAAAAAGTAATTATTACCATCTCTGATAACGGGAAAGGTATGAATCAGGAGCGATTGGAAGGACTGAACAACCGCATGAAGAAGCAGTATGTAAATGCTGAAACCATGGGAAAACGTCATAATGGAATTGCACTAACAAACGTTAATTCCAGGATAAAGATAACCTTCGGGGAGGAATATGGCATCCATTACCGCTCCATTGAAAATGGAGGAACAGATGCGGTTATCATGATTCCTAAAATTGATGAGTTTCGCCGTGTAAAATATGAAGATCTTCTTGGAGACAGGAGGTAATTGCATTGGAAGAATTGTTGCGTATCGGGCATGGAGAACAGGACAGAAGTAAGAGCTACCGGCTGAGGGATTATAATCTTGAGCTATACCGCGGGGAGATCTGTTATGTCCAAGGGTCATCCGGCAGTGGAATCAGGGGATTATATGAACTGTTAAAGGGAGAGAGGCCATTAACGGGAGGTAATCTGTATATCAGGGAAAAGAAAGTATCTGATTACGGCAGGCATACCACCGATCAATACAAGATATACGTCATCAGCTCCGACCAGGACTTAATCACAGATATGACCGTAGCAGAGAATCTTGAAATCGTAAGAAGGCACTCCTCTTCCCTGAAGCTCTATCGGAAGGAGGATGTGGAAAGAAGAGTAGATGACTTTCTATCCAGTGAAAATATGGGCATATCTGCAGGAACCTTTTTATGGGAGTTGAACAGGGAGCAGTTGAAGAAGCTTAGTATGCTGAAGGCGAAAATGCATGGGGCAGAGCTGATTGTCCTGGATGTTACCGTGGAAAATTATGAAGGAAAAACAGGGGATGAGCTCTGTGAAATGATCCGAAAGCTCCGGGGGGAAGGTGTAAGCTTTCTTATTCTATCGGAGAAATACTCTGTCTTTGCCGAGCTGGCCGGGCGGATTCAGATACTGCATCAGGGAAGGGATCTTATGGAATGGCATGAGATGAATGAACTGAGCAGAAATCTATTAAAAACCCACCAAATAAAGGAGGCAGGGACAAGAAAAACAGAGCCAAAGGAAATAATCGGGCTGTTCGATTATGAATGGATGATAGAAAGGGGTATCTGGGAATACCTAAGAAGTATCTCCAGGGATAATGAAGCTCTGTGGAGGGACACAATTGATATTGAAGTACCCAGGCCCAGGCAGAGCTTAAATAGGTCCGTAGCCGTGATACCGAGAGAAAGCTCCGAGCAGCTCATTCGTAAGCTGGAGATTGGAGATAATATAATCCTTACTATTCCGGAAAGGATCAGTAAAAGTACCTATGGGTATATTAATAAGAAATTAAAAGCCAATATCGTGGAACAGCTATATTCTTTGCTGCAGCTTGAGCCGTCGGTAACAAGCGTGAAGGGCTTAAACCGGGTCCAGAGAAAAATATTGTCAGCTTACCGGTTTGAAATCGCAAAACCCAAGGTCATGATCTTTGAAAGCCCTTATTGGGGCATGGATGCAGATGAAATCGAGCAATTTCGGAATTACCTGAGGTACTTAAGCAATAAAAATATCCGGGTAATCTGTTTTTCAAAATCCCTGGAGGAATTACAGAAGGATTGCAAAGAAATTCTGGTGAGCCATAATGGGAGAAATATGGAGAGATTAATTCTGTAATCCTAAAAAAATGCACCAAAGCACATAAATTTCCACCTCAGCAGAAAAACAATCCCTGATACAATAAGAGCGTAAAGAAACTTTATAATTTTAGGAGGATAGAATTTATGAAAAAGAAATTTTTATCACTACTATTAACGGCTGCTATGGTAATAGCAGGACTTATAGGCTGTGCGCAGCAGAAGGCTTCTGAACCAGCCACGGACACTTCGGCGCCAGAAAGCACACAGGCAGCTTCCTCTGATACAGCACAGGCTACAAAAGGGGGATCTCTTGAGGGGATGACCGTTGGATACTGTATTCCGGACACCTCAGAAAGCTTTTTATCCTGGTTATCCAACAGTGTTAAAGATCTTGGGGCAGCAGACGGTGTTACGGTTGATATAGCAGATGCAGCAGGCAGTGCGACCACACAGATCAGCCAGATTGAGAATTTTACAGCGTCAGGGACAGATTTAATCATTGTTATGGCAGTAGATCCGACGGGTATTACGGATGCAATCCAGAGAGCCCAGAAGGCAGGTGTAAAGGTATTGGTTGCAGGAAGTGATCCTGGTGCCTATGATGCAATCATGTTCATAGACCAGTATGAAGACGGAAAATTAATGGCAGAAATGGGGGCAGAGTGGATCGAGGCTACCTATCCCGATGCAGCTCCCGGTAGTATCGAGATTGCCATCCTGGAAGATAGAAGTACCCCGGAAGCGAACAATCGATGTGATGGTATCCAAACCATTTCAGATATCTGTGATAAGATAAAGGTGGTTCAGACCGTGGGCAGTATTAAAGCAAATGATGCGGCACAGGCAGCAATGGAAAATATCATGCAGAGCAATCCTGGGATCAAGATGGTTCTTTGCTACAATTCCGGTGCGGCACTGGGTGTAAATGAATTTGCCATGAGAAGCGGTTCTCCGGTGAAGGATCCGGCAGGCTTCGCGGTATTTGGCTCTGATTTAGATGAGGCTTCCGTGGCTGCAATTGCAGCATCCGCTGACAATAGCTCCGTATTCAGGGGTCTGATTAAATTTGGAAGTGATGATTTACCCGGTGACACCTATCGTCTTGCAACAAAAATGTTGTTAAACGAGTCCTATGAAGCTAAGAATCCAGATCCATTAACTAAGATTACAGTAGAGAATGTGGCAGAATTTCAATAAATAGTAAAAGAAGTGCAGGGAAATAATGAAGAATTATTTCCCTGTACTGGAAATGAGGATAAAAATGGATCATATATTATCGTTACGCAATATTACCAAACTATATCCCGGAGTCTGTGCACTGGATAATTTCTCTGTCCATTTCCGGCCGGGAGAGGTGCATGCCCTGCTTGGAGAAAATGGGGCGGGTAAATCAACCCTCATTAAGATTGTTTCAGGAGCAATTGAACCGACCTCGGGAATTATTACCTACAAGGGGAATACCTACAGCAAAATGACGCCCCATCTTTCCAGAGAAAATGGTATTGAGGTAATCTATCAGGAATTTAATCTGGTGGATACCCTGTCTGCAGCAGAAAATATCTGCATGGGTGAGAAATATGGCAGGTTTGTGGACTTTAACAAGATGGAAAAAATAGCTGCTGATATTTTCAAGCAGTTTAAAATAGATATCGATCCGAAAGCCCTGGTAGAAGGAATGACTCCGGCACATAAGCAGATTGTGGAGATTTCTAAGGCAATATCAAAAAACTGTGAACTATTAATTATGGATGAACCCAGTGCCCCCCTTACGGTAAACGAAGTGGAATGCATGTTTGATATCATAAGAACCCTAAAGGAGAAAGGAATCACCATTATATACATATCACACCGTTTGGATGAGATTTTCAAGATTGCGGACAGGGTTACTGTCATGCGCGACGGTACCTATGTGAAAACCTTGAATACCAATGAGACAAACCGTGAAGAACTAATCAGTCTGATGGTTGGAAGGGAATTAAGTTCCGATTATCCAAGACCGGAAAAGCACTTTGAAGAAGAAATACTTCGTCTGGAAGGTATCAGTGGGAATGGAGATAAGGCAATCACGCTTTCCTTAAGGAAAGGAGAAATTCTCGGGCTGGCAGGACTGGTCGGAGCAGGCAGAACAGAGCTGGCCAGACTCATATACGGTGCGGATAAAATGGACTCCGGAAAAGTATGTCTGGAGGGAAAGGAAGTTCACATCAGATCTACCTCCGATGCGATTCAATACGGAATTGGGTTGATACCAGAGGACCGCAAGAATCAAGGCTGCTTTTTAGAGCAGAGCATAGAATGGAATATTGCATTCAACAGCATCCGCAGCTTTTCAAAAAACGGAATTGTAGATAATAAGAAGGTCAAAGACGCCGCAGAAAAATATAAAGCGGCGATGAGGATAAAGACCCCTTCCCTGCAGCAGGATGTGAAGAACCTGTCCGGCGGTAATCAGCAGAAGGTGGTAATCGCCAAAACTCTTGCCGCAAGCTCCAAGGTCATTATTTTTGATGAGCCGACGAGAGGAATTGATGTTGGCGCAAAGCAGGAAATCTATGAATTAATGTGCAGCCTGGCAGATCAGGGAATCGGAATTATTATGATTTCCTCTGACATGGAAGAACTGCTTGGAATGTCGGAACGGATTATTGTACTTTCGGAAGGAAAGCTGACAGGTGCACTAAACAGGGAAGAATTCAGCCAGACGGCAGTACTTAAATTAGCATCTAATTGCTAGAATGGAGAAGAGAACATGAAACATTTGCAGGATAAGAGTATTAAATTGTTAAAGAAATATACCATTATACTGGTGCTGATAGGATTAATCTTACTGTTTTCCATCATTAACCCGGTATTCTTTTCACTTACCAACTTCACGAATATTTTCGTCCAACAATCCTATGTTATCATAGCAGCAATCGGACTTTCCTTTGTTATGATCAGCGGAGGTATGGATTTGTCCGTAGGCTATCAGATGTCCTTGGTGGGAGTTATTACCGCAATCAGTATTATGTGGTTTGGCCTGCCGGTTCCGGTAGCGGTTGCAATAGGTCTTCTGACAGGTATTGTCCTTGGGCTTTTCAACGGTGTTGCAGCTGTTAAATTAAAGGTACATCCCTTGATTATTACCTTAGGTACTATGACTATTTTTCAGGGAGCCTCTTATATTATCTCCAATTCAAATCCAATCTTTGGACTGCCGGCCAGCTTTAAATTCTTAGGGCAGGGATATGTGGGACCAATCCCCTTTAGCGTTATTATTATGGTAGTAGTGGCTTTGTGCGCCAGCTTTATCTTAAACAAAACCTATTTCGGACGCTATGTCTATGCTTTGGGAAGTAATGAGGAAGCAGCACATCTGGCTGGAGTTAACACTAAGAAAATAAAAATATTTGTCTTTATGATCTGTGGATTCTTTGTTGCCCTAGCCTCCATCATCTTAGTAGGGCGTGCCGGTTCCGCCACTTCTGCGACGGGAGTAGGGACGGAATTTACCTGTATGACGGCAGCAGTGCTAGGTGGAATCAGCTTTAAAGGAGGCAGCGGAAAGGTCTGGGGAGTTATCACCGGTGTATTAATCCTGGGGGTACTGTCCAGCGGTATGCAGATTATTGGCTTGGGAACTTATCCTCAGTATATTGCAAAGGGATGTGTTCTTTTGGCAGCAGTTGGTTTTGACAATTATCAGAAGATAGCTAAGATTATAAAAACTGAGAAGGCGGTAGAAGCATAATCAGTAAAGCAACAGTATAAGTAATATAAGAGGGTGTTGCAAGCATAGGAGGATTTATATGGTAAAATTCAGCTCAGAAAAAATATCGGATTCCGTTACCCGGATCCGGGGGATTACGGATGTAATCATGTTCCTTGTTGAAGGTAAGGATTCAGCAGCATTAATTGATACCGGCAGCGGTGCCGGAAGCTTAAAAACCTATGTAGAGACCCTGACAGATAAGCCCTACATTGTCCTGCTGACCCATGGGCATGTGGATCATGCAATGGGGGCGCCGGAATTTACCACAAAGGTCTATATGAATCCGGCGGATAACTGCGTATGTGAGGCTCACAGCAGCTTAGGGCTCAGGAAGGACTATTTATCCATGGCTGAGGAATTCAAGGATGTTACGGAGGAGGATTATATTCCTGTCCGTACGGGAGAATACCTGCCCTTAAAGCATGGTGACACCTTTGACCTGGGCGGGGTTACCTTAGAGGTATATGAGTGCTCCGGGCATACGCCGGGCTCCATGGTAATTCTTATCAAGGAGGAGCGTACCCTGATCCTTGGGGATGCCTGCAACCCCTTCACCTTTGTATTTGACGAGCATTCCGTAGGAGTCACTACCTTTATCAGGAAGCTAAAGAGCCTGAAGGAAGAGACGGATGGAAAGTATGACAGGGTATATTTATCCCACCGGGAGGGCGAGGCTCCGAAGGAAATGGTGGACGGCGTCATCCAGGTCTGCGGGGATGTGCTGGCTGGCAAGGCGGATAACATACCCTTTGAGTTCATGGGGCAGAAGGCGTATATCGCAAAGGCCATTGACCCGGTCAAAATGCAGCGCTTGGACGGCGGCATTGGGAATATCGTTTATGATAAAGAAAAAATATATGAGTAGTATAAGCCAACCGGCTGATTCCTTTTCTGGAGGGAAAGCTAGCTGTTATTAAGGCAGGTAAGGGTGTTGCAAAATAGAAAGAACATACCAGGCAGTGAGGATATCAATTGCGGATAGCAAGGGTATTTATCAAAGGGTTTTCATAATATCTGGTATGTGGAGTTCTTTTTGCAGCACCCTTATTTCAAGTGTAAATAATAAATATATGGCTTATATTATGAAACGGTTATGAAATGTTTATAAAAAAAGCGGTGGCAAAGGACGCTTCATTGATGTAAAATAGATAGTAGTATAATTAAAGCAAGACTTATATATAGGGTCTGTATAAATAAAGGTTTGGTTAGAAGTAGTGGTTCGGCTGAAGAAAACTTATCTGGCCTAATTAAAAATGAAAGGGGAATAACATGATGTCGTCTTTGGCCTTGTTTGCATTAGTAATTCCTATACTGGAAATTGTTTTAATGGTGTTGGGTGTTTACGCCCTGGTCTTATTTATTAAAGCACTTCAGATTTATATCAGGAACCACAGCTGATGGCAGCTTTATAAAACCGGGGAAAGGAGGCCGGTGCATTTTGCCCCATACTTTAGGAGTTGGATATGGAATTCAGGAAATCACGGAAAGAAGAAATTGATGATATATTAGGGATCATAAAGCAGGCTCAGGATTATTTGAAGGAAGCCGGGATTGACCAATGGCAGAATAATTACCCCAACCGTGAAACTATAAGGCAGGATATTGATAATGGGGAAGGCTATGTATTGTCAGAGGGAAAAGACATTGTCGCTACGGCGGCAGTATCCTTTTGCGGAGAGAAAACCTACCAGTTCATTTATGAAGGGCAGTGGGTGAGTGACGGAGGTTATGCGGTGATCCATAGGATTGCAGTTAAAGATCGTTATAAGGGGCTTGGTTTAGCCTCACAGATCATCGGCAGTGTTGAAGAAATCTGTCTGGATAAAGGAATAAAAAGCATCAAAGTGGATACCCACGAAGAAAATTTATCCATGCAGCGACTTCTTATAAAAAATAATTTTCAATATTGTGGTATAATTTATTTGGAGGACGGAGGCAAAAGGCTGGCCTTTGAAAAATTATGTAAGATAACCGGCAGCAGTAAGTAACCGGCGGCAGCAGGATAATATGGTTTCTCAGTTGCCTGACAAGAAGCTAGTAATAGAAAGGAGAGAAACTCTCCTTTCTCACAACTGAAAGGAGAGAAAACTCTCCTTTCCCATAACTGAAAGGAGAGTTAGTATGAAGTTAATTTATGCAATTGTTCGTAATGTTGACAGCCAGGCTGTAATAGGGGCACTGAACAGGAAAGGCTTTTATGTAACGAAGCTGGCCTCCACGGGCGGCTTTTTAAGGGAAGGCAATACTACGCTCATGATAGGTACGGAGGAAGACCAGGTAGACGGCGTAATAGATATTGTGAAAAAGGAATGCGGACCAAGACAGCAGATTATCTCCAACCCGGTAGGCCCTGCAGAGTATGCCTCCATGAATACGGTGGTTAATGTAGGTGGTGCTACTATTTTTGTTACTGATGTGGATCGTTTTGAAAAAATCTGATGATTAAAGGATACTGTATGGCCAACGCAGGAACAAATTGATGAACTTTTTGATACAGCACGTTCATCAATTGCATATTATATTGGAGATATATTCAAAGAAGGCAAGATTGATAAAAGTACTTTTGTCGAAATTTTCGACAGAAGTACAAAAAAAATAAGGCGTTCACATTTTTGTGAACGCCTATATCAGATATTGTTAGACATAAACCCTGACTTTAGCTTTGAAATTAATTCTGAAGATGGAACGTCCATGCCTTTTTCCACCCATTTGAGCAACATACTATGCATCCCACCAACACTATATGCCAGCATATAAGGAAGCGGGAGGGCAAAGGAAGTTGCAACTTCCTTTGAGCGGACAAATTCAAATACTTCTATAGAATACCGATAGGAGTGCTCAAAGATGCGTGGGAGTAAATTGTTTTTTTGTAGGAGAGAGAGCAGATCTTTCCGATCTTCCCAAAAGTCAAAATACACCTGCACCACATCCCAATAATGCTGTATTTTTTGTGCTCTAATTTGTGCAAAACACTGATGAAACAGGTTTTCACAAAACAGCTTTAGAATATCATCTTTATCAGAAAACAAGCGGTAAAAAGTTTTTCTTGAAAGCCCGGCTTCCTGTGTGATTTGAGTAACCGTAATTTCTTTATAATCATACTGTTCCATTACCAACAATAGAGCCTTT
>JARKQP010000523.1 GCA_029974875.1 Mobilitalea sp. | reverse complement strand
CAAATATAGAAAACACAGCGATGATAAAAGCTACGATCCTTGATTTTCTGCAGAGAGCCGGCGGTTGGTGTAAGCCGGTGAAAGGACGGATCCTTCCACTTTTGGAGCTGCCGGTGAAAAGCCGGAAGGCTGGTACCCTTTACCGTACCTTTGAGTGGCTGGATCATTAGTCCGGCAATTTGGGTGGCAACGCGGATTCCTTTCGTCCCATGTTTATTTCATGGATGGAAAGGATTTTTTTATGCATTTTTATTGGGCGTGCCTGAACGCACCCCAGCTACCCTACTATGAGATTGAAGGCTACCGGGCGTAGCAGATTGGAGGCAAAAGCATGTTAGATTTAAAATTTGTCAGGGAGAACCCTGAGCTTGTAAAGCAAAATATCCGGAACAAATTCCAGGACGGCAAGCTGCCCTTGGTGGATGAGGTAATTGCTCTGGATGCGGAGAACAGGAACACCAAGCAGGAAGCGGATAATTTAAGATTCGAAAGAAACAAGATCTCAAAGCAGATCGGCGGCCTGATGGCACAGGGCAAAAGGGAGGAAGCAGAGGCACTTAAGAGGCAGGTAACGGCTGATTCCGAGCGTCTTGCAGGGCTGGAAGCCAAGGAAGCAGAGCTGGAAGAAAAAATCAAGAAAATAATGATGATCCTTCCAAACATTATCGATCCAAGCGTTCCCATCGGCAAGGACGACAGCGAGAATGTTGAGGTACAAAAATACGGCGAGCCGGTAGTTCCCGACTTTGAAATCCCCTATCATGCAGAAATTATGGAAAGCTTTGACGGCATCGACCTTGACAGCGCCAGAAAGGTGGCTGGCAACGGCTTCTATTATTTAATGGGTGACATTGCAAGGCTCCACTCCGCCGTCATCTCCTATGCAAGGGATTTCATGATTGACCGTGGCTTTACCTACTGTATCCCGCCCTATATGATCCGCAGTGAAGTCGTTACCGGTGTCATGAGCTTTGCGGAAATGGAAGCCATGATGTACAAGATTGAAGGAGAAGACCTGTTCTTAATCGGTACCAGCGAGCACTCCATGATCGGTAAATATATCGACACCATCCTATCCGAGGATTCCCTGCCCCAGGCCTTAACCAGCTACTCTCCCTGCTTCCGTAAGGAAAAGGGTGCCCACGGCTTGGAAGAAAGAGGCGTATACCGGATCCATCAGTTTGAAAAGCAGGAAATGATCGTAGTCTGCAAGCCTGAGGACAGCCCGGCATGGTTTGATAAGCTGTGGCAGAATACCGTAGACTTATTCCGCAGCCTGGATATCCCGGTCAGGACCTTAGAGTGCTGCTCCGGTGATTTGGCAGACCTAAAGGTTAAATCCATCGACGTGGAGGCCTGGTCCCCGAGACAAAAGAAGTATTTTGAAGTCGGAAGCTGCTCCAACCTGGGAGATGCCCAGGCACGCCGCTTAAAGATCCGCGTCAATGGGGAAGGCAGCAAATACTTTGCCCATACCTTAAACAATACCGTAGTTGCTCCTCCCCGTATGCTAATCGCCTTCCTGGAGAACAACTTAAATGCCGACGGCTCCGTAGGCATCCCAAAAGCACTGCAACCGTATATGGGAAACAAAGAGGTTATCCGTAAAGTAAAATAAACAGCGCGGTCTCTAAAGCAAAATTTAAAGCAATGCTATTATTTCTAATATAAAATTGAAGCATTACTATTCTTCAAGCAAAACTAGAGCAGCACTATTTCTAAAAAATAAAGCATTGCTATTCTTCAAACAAAACTAAAGCAACACTATTTCTAAAAAAATAAAACATTGCTATTCTTCAAACAAAACTAAAGCAACACTATTTCTAAATAAAATAAAGCATTGCTATTCTTCAAACAAAACTAAAGCAGCACTATTTCTAAATAAAGCATTGCTATTCCTATATTAAAGGGAGGAAGGTTCTTCATTTGAAGTCCTTCCTCCTTACTTTTATGTACCTATATTTTTAATCCCTATATTTTTAATCCTTATATTTTTAGTCCTTAATATTTTTAGTCCTTAATATTAACCTTAAAACCCAACCTTAATAAGTCACCTTAAAGCTATTTACCGCAGAGGATAATACCAGCTCTGCCGAATTCGACGCATCCGTGCCCTTCTTACGGATATAAACCGTAGCTCCTGCCGGAGCAGTTGAATTGGATATTGTGATTATTTTCGATGAAGTTACCGTTTTCCAGCTTGCGCTGGCTCCATTAAAGGTTGCACCGGATTTCACAATAACATATTGGTATGCATTGGCCGTGGATGCCGAGTTGAACTGTAAAATCAGCTTTGAGTTCAAATAATAATAGGTGCAGTCCGCAGAGCTGCCGCCGAGGCTCGGCGGGGCAGACTGTCCGGGAATCGTTACCGTGGCTGTCTTTGAATAGGTCGTCGAAGTGGTCGCCGACTTCCTGACCTTTAAGGTGACATTGCTGCCTCCCTTCGCATATAAGGCCTTGGGGGCGATGTCTTCCAGGGACATTGCACTGTCACACTCAATCCAAAGCCCTGATGTCGGATTATAATATTCCATGGCAGAGGTCGTATTGAGCGTCAGCCTTAAGGAATTCACCTTAAGGCTCGGTGCGGCAGCCCTGGCCGCAATCTTAACAGAATATTCCTTACTTGGCCGTCTTCCCACATTGGTGTTACTGGTTCCCTTTACCTGGGGCAGGCGGATAATGATCGTTGCCCCCTTTACCCGGAACTTCTGGATTGTATCCATAAATGCTGCATAGGAGGCAGAGGTTTCATCGATATCCACGTCCCGCCATGCATAATCGGTTGTTTTTCTCCAGCTAAAGCTGTCCGCTTCCTCGGCATTATCAAAGGTGAACTCTTCCTCTACCGCATTAAAAATCACACGGAGGCTTGTATTTTGTGCCGGTAAGGTTACCGACTTTATGGTGGTTACCGTATCGCCCTTAAAATATAAGGTCTGGTCTGACTTTGCAGAAAGCCAGGAGATATCCATAGTACAGGAGGAGGTTGCGTTGTCATACATTCCTTCCAGCTCCGTCCAGGTCTTTTTATCAGTGGAATAATACACAATGGCATTGTTGTTATAATAAACCTGCATCGTCAGGCCGTCGTAATCAATCGCTCCAACAGAGACCGCGGCTGCCGTAGCAGCAGGGGCGGTTGCGGAGGGTATGAGGCACAAAAATAGCATTACACAGATTGCAGTTAATAGTTTCTTCATTTCCATTCACCTTCCCTTTCTATCTCCAGCCTTAATTTGCATTCAATATCGTAAGCTTGCAGCCCGTTTTAATTACATAACCGTTGCTGAGGGTAATTACAATATTTTTTGTATCTGTTGAGGTTGTTGACAATTTATTTATTTTTGCATTGGAAAGATAAATGGTTGCCTTTCCGCCTATTACTTCAGCTGAACCAAAGATGGAGGTTCCGCCCCAGGTAACATCAGCAACACCCACACTGTAGGCCTTGTCAAAGAGGGTTAAGCCAAGAGAAAAGCTGACCACTTCCTGTGTCACCGTTGTCGTAGTATTATCCGGATTGGTTACCGTCGAGGTAGTTGTTTCCTTTAAGCTTCCCTCCGTAATTGACCATGCAACCGGTGCCTCGTCCAGGGTTGCTGTATTGGTCAGGGTAATATATACCTGGTCTCTCAGGACCTCACCATTGTTCAGGGTAATGACAAGCGCCTCTTTTTTATCCGTGATATCAATCAGGGAGGAAGCCTCAAAGGCCGCCACATTAACTGTAACTGCCGCTGTCCGCACAGATTCGCCATCATTATTTGTATAGCTGCCGTAGGTCACTGTATAATCGGTATCCTTTGCCAAGGTATATCCGTCATATTTCATGGAGCTGACAGCCACATCCTCAGAGGTAAAGACCTCTACTGCAGTCTTATCGGCAATCTTGCTTGTACCAAAATCCAGCTGGAATTTAAAGCTCTTTTTATCCTGGCTTTCATCGGACAGATAAATGCGGTTAAACTGGCTCATGTAAGTATCATCATCCTTCGGATTATTCAGCTTCGAATTAGGATAGATGTAGATACGCAGGCCGGACTGGTCCGTGCTTTTGATTACCTCCGAATTTTCCAGGGTAAGCTCTGCATAAAGCAGCTTCTCTGTAGCAGTGTCGATTGTGCTGGTCGACGTAATCTTTGTTGTAATTATATATTTGTCATCATTGCCTGTGCTGGACGTATTCTTTGATACCGTACTCTTAGAGGTTACCGTTCCGGCACTGGCTCCATAAGAATCAATGAATCTGACAGAGGAAATTGTTGTCTGGGTCGGACTATAGAATGTGAAGGACAGATAGCTGGCGCTGTCATCCGTCCGGCAAACACCTGCCGTCGTAATTAATGTTGTCAGGGTTGTTGCCTTTAATGGATCCGGATAAACCACTCCCTGGATTCCTGTAACATCAATTTCCTTGGAAGCCAAGGCAAAGTCTACTGAATCCGTTGCTGCAATTGATTTTTTCCTTACATAAATATGTGATCCCACAGGTGCCTTTGCTTTCGTCAGGGTTACCGCGGTGCTGGAAGAGACCGTAGTCCAGCTTGCCGAGGTGAGCAAAAGCTCATCATCTGCTTCCACAACCGTATATTCAAAAGGAACCGTACTGCTTGCCGCCTTAATTGCCAAGGACAAGCTGCTGGAGCTTAGATAGCTCAAGCTGATCCCATAGGTATTCTCATCCGGAGGTCCCTCCTGGACAGGTACCGTAACCGTTGCTATCTTAGACACCATGGCAGAGCTGGTTGCATTCGTCCTGAATTGCAGGGTAACCTTAGACTGCGCCGTTCCCGTATCCTTGTACAGTGCCTTTGCAGCTACATCCGACAAAAGTAAGCTTGCCGAGCTGCCGATGGTGGTCCAATCCGTCGTTGTTGCGTCCGCGTTCACTGTCCGGTAAGCCATCCCCTTCTTCACGCCTATGGTAAAGGAAGAACCATTCACCGTAACATTTGGTGCTGACGCTTTCTTTGATATGGTCACCGCTACTTCCTTGCTGGCACGTGACCCCACATCCGTGCTGCCGGTACCGTTAACCGGTGCCAGACGGAAGCGCAGCACAGCCCCATTGTCATAGAGGGAAGCCAACCAGGCCGTAAAGGCATCCGTATTCAGCGTATTCCAGGAGGTGCTGCCATCCTTTCGCCATTCAACGGCACGCGCTCCTGCATTGCTAAAGGTCACCACGCCCTTTACTTTATTAAAGGTCGCCTTAAAGTTAGTAGCCTGCTTTGGTATCGTTACGGAAACTATATCCGTAGATACATCTCCCTTAAAATTAAGGACATAATTTTGCGAGACCGATATCCAGGAAATATCCATCGTTATTTTACCATCACTGCCGATGCTCCCTGGAACCTCATCCCAGACCGTTTTCTTGGAATCGGAAAAATAAACCTTAGTATCACCGCTCACCTTCAGGGTAAGTGTACTTTCCAAATAATTGATTTCCGTTACGGTAATACTGCCCGCTGCACTGGTTGTCTTTGCCTGGATGGCGTATACGACAAGTGCAAGTAGTAAGAGTATTGCTGATATGTATACTCTGCTTGTTTTGATTCTGCTATTCTTCTTGTACATTATTCTATCCATTTTACCTTTCCTTTGTATTTTGGATATGTAATATACCTCCATGTAATTTCACATATCAGTTGAATATCCTGCCTTTCGACTTATTTTACCACAATTTCCTATAGAAATGAACCCCATACCTTCCTAAAAACATTCCGGGTCTGTTAATTGCAGTAAAATAAACCATAAGACACATGTATTATTTCGGCATCCATAGGATTTTTTTTAAGGTCCCATTGGTCCTATAAAGCTTATGCTAGGCAAAATTATTAATAATACCGCTCAACTCCTCCTCTTCCCCCTGTTCATCAGGACTCCGAAGGCCGCACCGCATACACCGCCGACGATGTGGGTAATATGGGCGATCCCATCGCTGTTATCAAGACTCTGCATCACCTCACTGCCAAGGTAAACGACAATCACAAGCACCAGCGTGACCGGGATCCTTCCATTCTCCATACCTGCGGCTGATGCCAGGACAATCATCATAAACACAATTCCGCTGGCTCCCAGCAAAGCCACATTGGGGAACAATACCAGATGGGCTACCCCTGATACTACGGCGGTAATTGCCATCATCCTTAACAATGCCTTTGACCCGTATTTCTCCTCCAGCATAGGCCCAAGCACCAGGAACAATACCATATTGGAGGAAAAATGGCTCCAGCTGGCATGACCGAATACATGCCCCAGCAAGCGCAAATAAGTTAAAGGATCAACCCAGGAGGAGCGGTAGACACAAAAAAGCAGGCTCGTGGAGGTTCCATCCGTCAGTTTTCCTAATATCAGCACTAATAGGGATATGAGTGCAAAGGTCAGTATTACAGGGGAATTATATTGTAAGCTAACAATCGGCTTCTGTTTCTGGTTCATTTCCATTACCTCGTTATAGTAGAATCGGATATGTTTCTTTATATTTTTCTTTATATTTTTCTTTATATGTTTTGTTATATTTTCCTCTATCTTTTCCGTTATGCCTAGATTATATGTGTCCTCCTGCAGTATCCGGTGCCGAAGTAAACAGCAATTACTGCACTTTTTCCTTTCCTGCAGACAAATGACAGAAAGCAACCCACTTTCTGTCATGAAATCAGCTATAAAATATTAAAGCTTCAGGTTATGACGAACCTTCCCCCAGACAAAACGCTGGAAATAATCATAGGCTCTGTCAAAAACGAAAAGTGCGGCCTGGCCTGCCAGTAAAAAGCCCAAGAATAATCCTGTATGGATCTCTCCCTGGTAGAACAGCTTTGGCAGGAAGAACAGCAACGGGATATACATGACATTGAAGGTTATGTATTTAATAACCCAGAAAAGTATCCTGCGCCGGCGGATATCCTGCACCCGGACCAGCTTGTCATACGCATACTCAACAATCAGGATGTAAAACCCAAATGCCCCATAGGTTATACAATAGAGCTTATTCGGGGCAAGGATAAGTCCCAGCAAAATACTTGCCAATAAAAAGCCCAGTCCAATCTGTTTGCTGCTTTCCCGGATTGCGATTCCGACGCAGAAGGAGGCCGCAGCCAGAAGAAACATGGTATTAAACTCTATTATTCCACTTAATATAATTAATAAATCATCCACCGCCAATAAAAGTCCTAAAAATGCAAGCTTCTTCGCATTTAACAGCATGAAATGAGATCTCCTCCCATACATTCACATAGGCTATCCGCACACCACAGGTCACAGCAGAGGTTTCCCGTACCATAGCCCCTGCTAAGGCCGCCATGGCCCGTATTATTATATCTGGTGCTCTGGTATCTCTGTCCCTGCCATTCTATCTGGTTCAGGAAGCTTCGGTATTCCTGGTTTCCCGGCTCCATATTGACCGCCTGCCTTGCCTGCTCCAAAGCGACAATATTGTTGCCGGCCCCTGCATTTGCCACTGCACTGTAGTAATACCACCTTGCAGATTTAAAAGGGACTCTCGTCAATATGTCCAGGGCTTCACGGTATCTTCCGCTATTGATATAGCCAGCTGCCGTATTCAGCTCGGGGGCATCATAACCGGAGCCTGCGGAACCGGTATTGCTGTAGCTTGTACTCCCGGAACCGGCATTGCCATAGCCTGAGCTTCCCACACCGCCATAGCCATTTCCTCTTTCCTTCATAATCTGGTCATAGGCTTCCTGGACCTCCTTGAATTTTTCCTCAGCAAGGTCAGCAAGGGGGTTATCTACATAAGAATCCGGGTGATATTTTCTGCTTAACTCCCGGTATGCCCTCTTAATCTCGTCATTTGAAGCATTCGGGGATATTCCGAGAATCTGATACGGATTTGCTATCATACTTTTGTTCCTTCCTCTAAGGGTGCGTCCAGAGGCACCCCTGTTCGTTTTTTATTTATTTGTTCAAATTTTATCCAAACACCATCATATAGGATGTTTCTTAAGATATCTACATCCAGCAGGCAGGGAAGCTTCTCAAATTCCCCGGTGCAGTCTGCCATCATCAGCCCCAGCATGCCCCGGCAATCTTCCTGGAAGGTCTCCCTTTCGCTGTCCGCCAGCAAAGGGTTGTAGCTGCCATGCTTGCGGTCCTTCTCAATATCATCATAGGCATCCAGGATATAGATGTATTTTCCCAGGTAAAAGCCCACCTTCTGCAGGCTTTCCTGCCATCTGTCCTCTTTATAGGTAAATAGGGCTGCCATCAGCTCTCCAAAGCATCCGGCTACGGCATCCATACTTTCTTCCTTGTTTTTCTCATACTGGGCCAGCCTGGTCAAGGCTTCACTGATTTCCTTACATTGTCTAGGATATCTCTTATTTATTTTTTTATAAGCGCCTTCAAGGGCTTTTGCACCGGTTAAACCCAGGATATTCCTTTCATCCTGCCAATCATCAAGTAAATGATGGTAGGACAGCGCGATATTCATGTCCGCCACATATCCGGTTATCTCATTAGTCAGGGTATCATGCTTCCTCACCGGATGGGTAATGCACCGGTTCGCGGTCTTTTTCGTCTCGCTTTCATAAAGTGAGGTTAAAAGGATGATGAGAAAGGTCATGTCATAGGATAAAGTCATTTGCCCCAGGCGGCCGTATTTTTGATGCAGGGTCTTGCATAAGCCGCAATAGTAAGCCTTATACTTGAAAAAATCCTTTACCTTTAATTCAGCCTTATTCACATTAACGTAACCGAACATGGATCCTCCTGATATTTTCTATGAATTGTCCTTGAATTGTTACAGTATACCATATCTTACGTTAAAAATGTATGTTATTCGCAAAAAGTCATAGATATTTCATATTTTCTTTATATTATAGGAACGAAATCCATATTCCTATAATCGTGATGCACGGCGCAAGAACAGCGCCTTTTATCAGAAGTTTGAAAAGCAACTTCTGATAACTTATATTAATAGGAAATTAAGACGGCCTCCTAATCAATGAAAATTATAACATATTCTACACAAGACCGAAACTTAGAAATTCATTAATTTTTAATAGTATGATTAGAGCGTCAAAAGTCTTTCTATAACTATCGCATTCACCTCAGAGCCTAAATCTTACCCATTTGACGCTTTAATCATAGTATAAAACTAATAGAATTTTTATAAAGCAGAAGATAATGTAAATTTTCCACCTTCTGCCTAATAGGTACTGTGGCTACTATAGCTTTGCATATAGGAAAATTGCCATAAGTACAACCCTAAACACAAAGCGCCAGAGGCTGTTCCTGATAGGAATAGTTCTGACGCTTCTATTACGGCAGGGAATCAGCTTGCCGGTTCCTCCTGCTTTGCAATATATCTTTGTAATATATCTTTGCAATATATCTCAGATAATACGGTTCACAATATGCTTATCTCCTGCCCTTATCATAGGGAATGCCCTCTGCCTTCGGCGCCCTTGACTTCTTTGAAGTAAAGATGAGGACGATCATGGTAGCCACATAGGGGAGCATCTTGAAATAGGTCTGGTTTAAGTTCAGGCTGTGCAGGAACGGAATCAATGCCACTGAATAAGCCAGGATCCTTAAAAATGCAAAGAACAATGCCGCAAACATGATCCTGACCGGCTTCCACTGGCCAAAAATCATGACCGCCAACGCCAGGAAACCAAAGCCCGCCACACCGGTATGCCCATTCGCGTTTCCATCCATTACCCCTACTGCATAGAAGAAGCCTCCGATACCGCCAAGGAAACCGGACAAAGCAACACCGGCATGCCTCATGACATAAACATTGATACCGACGGAATCTGCCGCCTGTGGATGCTCACCGCAGGCACGCAGCCTTAAGCCAAACTTCGTCTTATAAAAAATAATGGTTGCAAGGATTAAGAATAAAAATCCAATATAAACCGTCAAATAGGTTTTCTTAAAGAATAAATCCCCAAGCACCGGAATGTTACTAAACCCCGGGACCCGCTGGATATAAAAATTAACATCCGTAGTAATACCATCGCTGTTGAATTTCATCTTGGAAAATAGTAGTACGATAGCCGGAACCAGCATGTTCAAAGCCGTTCCTGTAATCGTCTGGTCAGCCTTCATATTAACTGCTGCAAAGGATAGCAGCATGGAGAAGATAATACCGGCGGCGGCTGCCACCAGCATTCCAACCAGCAGGATCATCTGTGGTCCCATACCGGTACGCTGGATCCCATATACCGCCAGACATCCAAAGAATGCACCAAATAGCATAATACCTTCTAAGCCGATATTGATAACACCGCTCCGCTCACTGAACATACCGCCCAGGGCAACTAAAAGCAGGGGAACTGCTACCGGAAGCATATTCTGTACCAAATAATAAATTGTATCCATGGATTACGCCCCCTTCCTATCCTGCTTCCCGGCATTTCCGGAATCACCTGAGGATTCTTTTGCCAAGCGTCTCTTTTTAATCATTCTGGCTACATTGGCATTCATCAGCATTGCAAAGGCCGAGAAATAGATGATAACTGCAATTACTACATCAATGATTTCCGGTTTATAACCATATAAGCTGCTGACGACCGTTCCGCCCCTTTGGATATGGGAAATGAAGATAGCGGAGAAGATGATGCCGATGGGATTCGAGCTTCCCAGCAGGGCAACCGCAATACCATTGAAGCCATTTGCCGCTATGACATTAATCGGCTCATAGGTCATGCTGCTTCCGGCAATTATGGAGGGTGCCAGAATGGCAAAGGCACCGCCGAGACCGGAGAACCCACCGGCAATCAGCATGGTAAGCATCGTATTGCGCTTATCATTCATACCCGCATATTTGCTGGCATGCCTGTTATATCCTGTTGCCCTGAGCTCATAGCCAAAGGTTGTCTTATTTAATACAATATATAAAACCACTGCCAGCGTAATCGCAATAATAATTGAAACATTAACGTTTGAGCCTGTCACTCCCAGGGAGGGAATCTGTGCTGAAGAGGGCAGATATGCGGTCCTTGTTTTCCCGGAATCATATATGACCCCATTGCTCTGGACCCACATGTCCACCAGGTACATTCCGATATAGTTAAACATAATGGAAGTGATTACCTCGTTAACATTTGCCAGTGCTTTGCATATACCGGGAATAAAGCCCCAGACCATACCGCCCACCATACCGGCGAGAATACATACGATCCAATGGATTCCGGGGGGAAGCTTCCACATAAAGCCGACATACAATGCAAAGAACATGCCCATGGTATATTGTCCTGATGCCCCAATGTTAAACAAGCCCATCTTAAAGGCAAAGCCTACGGAGAGACCGGTCATCAGGATCGGTGTGGCATAATAGAACACGTCCCCAAGACGCCTGAAGCCACCAAAGAGCATTGTGGTAAAGCCATACCAGGAATTCTCCGGCTTTGCCACAATCATTACAATAAACCCAAAGATTAATCCCAGGGCTATGGCTAATAATGCGGCGGTAAAGGTAGAGATGGCCTTGCTTTTTGTAATTCCTGTTATCATATCCTTGAATTTGGGAGAAGCTTGATTATTCTGCATAGGAATTCTCCTTTTCCGTATTTCGTTTTGCGCCTGACATGTACAGACCCAGCTCCTGAACTGTGATTTCCTTCGGATCCAGCTCTCCGACAATCTCACCCTCATACATCACCAGAATACGGTCACTTACCTCCATAACCTCATCCAGCTCCAGGGACATAAGCAGCACTGCCTTACCGGCATCACGGGTAGCGACCAATTGCTTGTGGATGAATTCAATGGCACCCACATCCAAGCCGCGTGTGGGCTGGACTGCGATCAGCAGCCTATGGTCCTTATCAATTTCACGCGCAATAATGGCCTTTTGCTGGTTACCGCCTGACATGCCCCGGGTAATTGTAACCGGTCCCTGGCTGCTGCGGATATCATATTGCCCAATCAGACGGTCTGCATAAGCCCTCACTGCTTGTCTCTTAATAAAGCCACCCCGCTGGAACTCAGGCTGGTGGTAACGCTGGAGCACCAGGTTATCCTCCAGGGAATACTCAAGGACTAAGCCGTGTTTATGGCGGTCCTCAGGGATATGGCTTATACCGGATTTGGTACGCAGGCGGATCGGCGACTTCGTGATATTCTTTCCGCAAAGGACGACCCTTCCCTTACTCATTTTCTCCAAACCGGTGATGGCGGAAATAAGCTCCGATTGCCCATTGCCCTCAATTCCTGCAAGACATACGATTTCCCCCGCCCTTACCTCAAAGGAGATATCCTTTACTGCATCCTTCTTGCTGACCTTTGAGGGAACAGTTACATTGCTAACCTGGAGCACCACCTCCCCAAGCTTCTCCTTCTGCTTCTCAACGACGAAGTTAACATCCCTGCCAACCATCATCCGGGAAAGCTCTTCCTTGGTGGTGTCCTTTATTTCAACAGTACCGATACATTTACCTTTACGCAGGACCGTACAACGATCGGCAACCGACATGATCTCGTTCAGCTTATGGGTGATGAATAATATGGACTTTCCTTCCTTTGCAAAGCCCCTCATAATCTCCATCAGCTCATCAATTTCCTGGGGTGTTAAGACTGCCGTCGGTTCATCAAAAATAAGAATATCATTCTCCCGATATAACATCTTCAAAATCTCAACACGCTGCTGCATACCAACTGAAATCTTTTCTACAATTGCATCCGGATCCACATGGAGTCCGTATTGCTTACTTAGCTCTATTACCCTTTCCCTGGCTTCCGATTTCTGCAAAAAGCCCGCTTTACTGGGCTCCACGCCTAGAATAATATTTTCCAGGACGGTAAATATTTCAACCAGCTTAAAGTGCTGGTGGACCATACCGATGCCAAGATTATTCGCATCCTTCGGGTTACCCACCCTGACCACTTCACCGTTTTTCCTTATCTCTCCCTTTTCCGCCTGGTGCAGGCCAAAAAGGACACTCATCAGGGTGGACTTTCCCGCCCCGTTTTCTCCCAGAAGTGCATGGATTTCACCCTTTTTTAATTGGAGGGTGATATCGTCATTTGCAATAATACCTGGAAATTCTTTCGTTATGTGAAGCATTTCAATAATATAATTTTCCATGTTTACCTCACTATTGTTAAAGTATGCCTCCTGTCCGGAGGGTCTTCCCCTGGAACGGCTCCCCGTCCCTGTTCATGAAAAGAGGCTGCTGCTAATGCAGCAGCCCAATTTAATATCTTAGTCACGACAAGTGGACCAATCCTCTGATCCATGTTGTTTTAAAAGATCCTAAGCCACTTTACAATTGTTCATCACTTACTTACCTAATACTATCTTGTTGTTACAGTAACCTTTTTCAGGCCAAGGCCTGTGGTAAGCTCTTCTGCCGTAGCGATACCATTCGGATCCTTTACCTCAAGGGTACGTATAGGTGCTACGGAACCATTAGCCAGGGTAGCATAAACTGCGTCGTAAGCTTCCTTATTAAAGGAATTGAAACGGTCAAAGGCATCCCCCTTGTTATCCCCAATAACAACGGTAGGAAGTCCTACACCATTATTGGAAGCGTTGAAATAAGTTGTTTTTCCAGCATAGGTATCCCAGCTGTTTGTTTTATAGATTGACTCAAGCACTGTCTTTACAGATGCGCCGAGTCCCTTCGTTGCAGAGGTGATAACCGTAGGGCTGTCATATCTCTGGTCAACGTCTACGCCGATTACCTTTGCATCTGCTTCGTTGGCTGCAGACATAACACTCTTACCTACAGAACCGCCGCAGGCGAAAATAACCTGTGTGCCCTCCTGATACATGGTCTTAGCCATAGCTTTATTCGTATCAGTTTCAGCAAAGTCGCCCGTATAGTGGTAGGTTACCGCTATAGCTCCATCTGCAAGCCCGAGCTCTGTTGCAGCATCCTCGATGCCCTTAAGATAACCGTAACCAAATGCCTGTACCGCCGGAACAGCCATGCCGCCCATGAAACCAAGCTTTGTATAACCATCCTTTATAGCTGCATAGCCAGCCAGATAACCGGACTGCTCTTCCGCATACATGACGCTGGCAACATTGGGCTTTGTCTCATATACATAGTCAGCCGTATGGGGCGCACCATCCAGAAGAATGAACTTAACCTCAGGATACTTGGTCTGTGCCGTGTAAACAGGAACCTCAAACAGATAACCAGGCGTTACAATAACCTTCGCTCCTGCCGTAACTGCATTGTCAATCGCTGCAAGATAACCCGCATCAGATGTATCCTCGGGCTTGATGTACTGATAATCGCTGATTTTGTTTTCTTTACAGAAGGCTACAACACCCTCCCAGGAGCCCTGGTTAAAGGACTTGTCATCAATGTTTCCTTTGTCCGTGATCAGTGCGATTTGAAATGAGGTATTTTTGGAGCCACAACCTGTTAACACCATGCATGCAAGTGCTAACGCTAAAACTAATGAAATAATTTTCTTCATGTGAAATCCTCCCTTTAATATTTGCGACATATGCCGTTAAATAAATTATAGCATTTTAAATGAAATTTTCAATAAAAATAGTTTAACTTTCAATAATTGTTTCAGACATTTTGAAATAGTTTGATTTTTTTAATTAATATTCCTAACGGACGGTCACTTTATTCTTTCCGGCATGCTTACTTAGGTACATAATTTCATCCGCCTTCTTTATTGCCTCATCCAAGGACAGGGCTTCACCCTGTTTAATGAACACGCCAAAGCTGGCCGTAATGTTAAGGGAAATGCCTTCATTGGTAATTGCACAGCTTTCTATTTCCTTACGGATTGATTCGATTCTTTGCAGCACCTTCTCCCTGTCCGTAAAATTGCATAAAAACAAAATAATTTCATCACCGCCATACCTGGCTACGATATCGTTGACGCGGGTGGCCTTCTTTACGATACTGGCTATTTCCTTTAAAACCACATCCCCCATCGGATGCCCGTAGGTATCATTGATCTGTTTAAAATTATCAATGTCCATCATAACGATGCTGTAATCCATACCGGCCAGGTCGGACATCTGCTTTAAGGATTCAAAGAAATACCGTTTGTTAAAAATATCGGTCAGCCCATCACGGTTTGCATTATCAGATATCTCTTTATATAAGAAATTATTCTCAATCGCAACACCGATATGATTCCCAATCAACGTCAGGAATACAGCATGCTCCTTCGTAAAATAATTAACCTCACTATGCTGTATCAGGATAAATGCAATCTGCCTGCTATCCACCTTTACCGGCACGCCCAGACAGGAATGGGTTCCTTTTCCCTTGGAACGGCCAAAATTAATCGGTGCTTCACTATTAAGTATAAATTCCTCCTCATGATGGTCCATGATTAGTCTTTTCTCCACCTCAACTACATCCTCTGATGCTTTGGAGGAGGCCTCGAAATATTCTGCCCCCATCTTAATGTAGATGGTGGAATGCTTGGCTCCAAATACACCGATCAGCATATCATTAATTAAAGGAAATAGATTTGGGTCTTTGATATATTGGTTTATATACTTACTTATCTCCAAGAGATTCGTAAGCATGTCCAACTTCTTTCCCAATTGTGTAACCTGCTGCGATAGATTATGTATCGTCTCTTCTGTGAACAACTGATATTTCTCAAATTGCTCGGAATTCATATTGCTCTCTCCTTCCATATAATAAGCCACACTAACAAAAGCCAGGCCGGCTGGCTCACATTAATAGGACATTTATATGACAAGTGCACCGGCAAGCAGCCCCACTTGTCAAGAATAAAAATCATCCCCAACCCGATTTCCAATAATTAGTATCGTTCCTTTTCATACTCCATTAGTGTATCATCTCTGCTCCTTTTTTTCTACTATTATTTAGTAAATTAGTCCTCTTTTTGCTATAATTATTCGACATATTTTCCCTATTCCCTAAAATACACATATTTTCCCTATATTAAGACATTATCAGGCTTTCCAGTTAGCCCTATAAGCTACATGGACCGATCCTACTGACACTCCCAGACCTACAGAAAGGGTGCTGCAAAAAAGAAGCTCCGGCACACCAGCTATTGCAGAGTTGACCTCTGATATTTGCAATAATCCGGTATATCCCTTCCGTTTTGCAGCACCCTTAAGGTGGGTGGTATGCTTCAATTATATTCTAATGCTGTTATCCCCTTTTAGTATACTATTTCTTCATGATAGATGGCGTCTGCACCGGTCTGCCCTGTTCTAATGCGGACCGTATCCATAAGGTCGTATACAAATATTTTACCATCCCCATTTTTCCCTGTTAACGCTGCCTGGCGGATTGCCTTCACTGTCCTGTCAACCCAGACTTCTGAAGGAACCACGATCTCAAACTTAATCTTTGGCAGCATGTTAACATCTATCTTTGTTCCCCTAACTACACCTGTATAGCCCTTCTGGACGCCGCAGCCCATAACCTGGGACACAGTCATTCCGTACACATCGATATCATTCAGGGCTGCCTTCACATCCTCGTATTTTTCTTCCCGTACAATTGCTTCTACTTTAATCATAGCCATCGACTCCTTTTCAATTTAACTTAATTGTTAGTCCAAACCGTTGAACGCTGGATATGCATTCTCCCCATGCTGTGAAAGATCGAGGCCGATTTTCTCTTCCTCCGTTGTTACTCTCAGCGGTACAAATAATTTTACCAGGAAGGCACAGATTGCCGTACCAACTGCAGCGACTACAACAGTAATAAGGATGCTGGCTGCCTGGGCAAGGAATAAGCGGTAATCGCCGAAGACCAAGCCGTCCCATCTGGCTACGCTGTTGATGGAGGTCTGGGTGAATACACCCGTCATCAGGGCTCCCCATATACCGCCGATACCGTGGCACCCGAAGGCATCCAAGGCATCGTCATAGCCAAAGCGCTTTTTCACCACCGACATGGCAAAGTAGCAAATCGGGCTTACGGTGATACCGATAATGATTGCTGCCCAGATGGGAACAAAGCCTGCTCCCGGTGTAATTGCAACTAAGCCTAATACGGCTCCCGTTACAGCTCCAACGACGGTTGGCTTACCCTCCTTAATAACATCAAGTGCCATCCAGGACAGCATGGCGAGGGCTGCCGAAGTATTGGTGGTCATAAAGGCATGGACTGCAAGACCATTCGCTGCAAGGGCGCTTCCCGCATTAAACCCAAACCATCCGAACCAAAGAATTGCACCTCCTAATACAATGAAAGGAATATTGTGTGTACGGTAAGAAACCTGCTTATAGCCCTGTCTGCTGCCAAGGATGATGGATAATACCAGGCCGCTGACACCGGAGCTGATATGGACGACCGTACCGCCGGCAAAGTCTACGGAACCAAGTACGGCTCCAAGTAAGCCGTCCGCGCCCCAGACCATGTGTGCCATCGGGTAATAAACAATGACTGACCATAATGCGATGAAAATGAATAATGCCTTAAAATTCATACGTCCCGCCACGGAGCCGGTAATTATCGCAGGCGTGATAATTGCGAACATCATCTGGAACATTGCAAAGGCAAGATGTGGAAGGGTTTCCGAGTAAGGACCGGCCTCAGCTCCAACACCATTTAAGCCAAAGAAATTCAAGCTTCCTATAACACCGCCGATATTATCGCCGAAGCTTAAGGAATATCCGATCAATACCCATAATGCAGATGCCAGGCCTATAATAAATATGGATGACATCATCGTATTAAGTACATTCTTCCTCCTCTCCAAACCACCGTAAAAGAATGCCAAGCCCGGTGTCATAAAAAATACAAGTGCAGAACAAATCAGTATAAAAGCAATATCTCCTGAATTCATAATCCCATCCTCCTAAATAATTAATGTTCTTAATGATATGACTTCCAAAGGAAATCATAAAAAAGGTGCCTGCGGATGTACGTCTACATCCCAGACACCTTTGTCCTCAACCAACCATATCCGGTTATTTAATCCTGTTCTTTTGGTTCCAATGAAGCAGCTGCTTTAAATTGGTTTCTTTCCTAAATTCAATTGCCATTGGATAATAGCCGGCCATAATTGAATTTTTGAAAGGAAAGTATATCAGGGCATAATCCTAAAACAAAAAAGGCGATTTGCTTGGGTTACTCTAACAAACAAATCGCCTTCGATTATTATTATATTATGCGTTCCTTTTAATGAGGTTCATTATACAGATAATTTTGATCAGCGTCAATAATTATTTATTAATGTTTTTGCGTTCAATTACTTAATTTTATTAAGTGCTTTTCTCACTCATTCTTTTTTCGCTTTGCAACGCTTAACTTTTTTAAGTTTAAAAGTAATTTTATTAAATAATATAAAGGCATGCCAAATATTTACTGTAGGCCAAGCTCCGGTAGACCTGAGGTCTGTTTAGGAACAAAATGCTATTTAACAAAGATCCGGTTAAGGTAATGATGCTCTGCTCCCCGGATTATGGTAGCGGCAAAATCCTCCACATCCCCCAGCAAATATTTCTTGAGGCTCCGGTTTCCATCATAGGCATGCCGGACAAGAGCTTCAATATAATCCGTTAACCCGGCCTCCAGCTCTTCCCTGGTCCGGCTCTGTACAAACTGTTCAATTTTCCGGTAGTCCGATTCATTGAAGTCCTGGGCCTGTAAGGGGCTTCCCGCTATCATGTGGCCGATCAAATTCCTCATCAGGATACTGCAGATATTAATAAGCAGTTCCTCATGCTCCTCATGGTACCGCTCCAGCACCTCTAATACATAGGCCTCCGGCAGCTTATTCAAAAAATGCTGTTCTAATTTAATATAGCTTAAATACTGGTAAATTGCATCAATGCCGCATAGGGGTCCATAGGGTACTATGGTGGGGTAATCCAGGGTTAATATATGGTTTTGCGGCTGGAACCTGGCATCATAGTAAAGAAAAAATGCTGGCATTCCTTTGAGTATGGTTTCAATATAGGCACGGTTCCGGTACCCGTTAAATTCCAGGAGGAAATCATCATATAACTGCTTTGCCCGCACTACCTTTTGTACTACTAACTGGTATCCTATCTGGTAAGCTTCCTTTGCCGTCTTATTCCCGGATTCGCTTATGATTGTATTTGTTGGTTCTGAATTATATTTATCCTGGTCTTCTGCGCCTTGATCTTTATTCTTTACATCCTGGTTTTCTGTACCTTGATCCTTTATATCCTGATCCTCTGCGTCCTCTAAGCCTGACGATCCATACTCTTCTATGCAGTATATCACTGCATCCATAAGCTGCTTTGCCGCATCATAGGTTATTGAGGTGCTTTCCTTACTGGTGTAGCCTTCCGTCAGCTCCGCAACAATTGGAATAAGCTCCTTCATCTCATATTCATTCATAAGAACCCCCCTCGCTTTATTTGATCAACTGATTATATGCTTCCTCATTTCGGATTACAAGTCTTGAAAAATTCCTGGTTTTGTGGTATGATAATAGTAGAAAAGCAGGAAAACCGATGATTGGTTTTCCTGCTTTTCTACTATATTATAGTTATGGAATATTTACGGAAATTCCTCATGCAGATAAACCCGTTTTTTCCTTTTCCTGCATATTTTTTCACCTTTTTCCCTCTGTTGCTTCCATTTTCCTGGAAGCTGTGATAGACTGGATGTAAAGATAAGGCGCATTGGACATAGATAGAAAAAAAGCTGAAGGGAGGATAGGTTTATGGAGAAATGCGATCTGTGCAGCCACGAACCCTCGGACTCTTTCCGCCTGCCCTTCGGACGGTGGCAGGATCTATTTTCCGTACTTAAGCTTTTTCCCATTCCGGCAGAGGTGTTTTCCCAGGATGGTGTCAGCCTGTTTGTTAATCCGGCTTTTTCAGATTTCTTCTGCATCAGCGCAGAGAACATTGTCGGAAAGCTCAATATTCTCAAGGATCCGTATATCAACGGTACGCTCGGCTTAACAGATTATCTGCAGCGGGTTTTTGCCGGTGAACTCCTATCCTTCCATGACCTAAAAGCTCCCTTTGGTGAAATCAACATCCGCTATCCATCCGCACAAAGCAGAGACATGTCAAATGATATGTATCTGGATATTACCTGCCTTCCCCTATGGGATGAAAATGGCTCGGTTGCTTATGTAGTTGCATTGTTTATGACAAAGTGCGTCTATCAGTCGCGTCTGGATGCCATGAGGGCGAAGGAATATATCGATTCCCATTGGCTTGAGGACTTTGATATGGAAGGGATCGCACAATCCGTCAATATGAGCCGCTACCACCTGGCGCGCTTGTTTAAAAAAATAATTGGCATGACTCCCTATAGCTACTATCAGGAGGTTAAAATCGAAAAACTGAAAGAGGCTCTTGGCGACGACCGCCTCAGCATCAGCGAGGCCTTTACGTTTTGCGGCACGGATTACAGCGGCAGCTTTGCGGGGGCCTTTAAGCGCAAGGTTGGGATGACACCGTCCCAATACAGAAAGGCTTCGGCACACCGGTCGGGAGAAGGCTTGAAAAAGGCGGCCAATGCCTTGGAACAAGAC
Source organism: Mobilitalea sp. (assembly GCA_029974875.1). The sequence continues at coordinate 4,154 of JARKQP010000523.1, read as the reverse complement.
CCTTTGGAGTCTTCTGCGGCTGCACCCTCCCACTCCCTCTGTGCAATGGAAAGCCGGCTTTTTCAGATTGCGGAGCTTTTCCCAATCCCCATTCAGATATTCAAACCGAACGGTGATATCATTTTTATCAACGAGGCTGTGCTGAAAATGTGGAATGTTCAGGACACGACCCTAATACTCGGCAAATACAATCTATTGAGGGACCCCCTCGTCAACGATCAGTTCGGACTGCGCGACCAGATTGGCAGGACCTTCCGGGGAGAGCTTACACTGATCCAGGATATCAGGGTACCCCTGGAAAGCTTCTGGGAATGGTATAAGACCAGAAGCGCCGTTTACGACATCGAAGCAATTTATACCGACATCTTAAATTTTCCTGTTTGGTGTGAGGACCAAGGGCTGGCATATGTTGTCAGCATATTCTTTACAAGCAGGATCTACAGCGGCAGACCGGACGTGGCAAAAGCCAGGGAGTATCTTGAAAATCATTGGTGGGAGGAATTCGATGCCGCCAGGCTTACGCAGGTCTCCTACCTGAGCCCCTCCCATCTTGAGCGTCTGTTTAAGAAACAGACCGGCATTACTCCCTACGGTTATTATCAGGAAATCAAAATTGACCGGCTCAAGGCGGCGCTCCGGGACAAAAACCTGAGCATTGCTGAAGCATTTATTTCCTGCGGCTTTGAATATCATAGTAATTCTGCAAGATTTTTTAAAGAAAAAGTGGGCATGACCCCCTCCCAATACCGAAAAACAATTGAAAAGTAATTGTAGTATTTGTGACTTGCCCTTGCGAAAGCCCTCATTTTGAACCGTCAATTATTCCCTGGCAGCTACTGACGGCTCTAACTCACCTTGTACATAGAACCCCGGTTCACGATCTATTCCTTTGAATGGGAACAGATGTGGATGACGGGGGCTTTTTTTATGCGCCATACATGGTGCCTTGCTCACGATTGACGTAATCTTAGCATTGATCCGGTATTTTAGCCCTTCTATTTTTTGTAAAATAAAATTGGAATTAAATATAGGAGGAATGGGGTGATTGCCTCGATGCCGGAAAAGTCCAAGGAACAGCTTTTTGCCGATCTCCTTTTGATGCAAAGGGATGTCGAAAAGGAACTGGCTGTGCAGGAGCTCTTTATCGGACGGTTTCAATCCCTTGCCCGGGCTGAAGTAGAATCCTTGCCGATGCTCGACCTTTTTTCCTGTCCGGTCGCTCTCTTCAAAAAAGGTGGTGTACTGTACAGAGCAAACCGTGCGCTTATAGAGAATACCGGGTTACAGACCGACGAAATACTTGCAGGTAAAATCAATTTTCTAGACCGGGTTACCAATGATAACTACGCTATACTAGAGGCTGCCGAGGGTGTGTTTTATGGCAAGACCGCACTTTTATGCCGGCTTTCCTACCTTATGGAGCTGTTCTGCAGAAGCTGGAGCTTTCCGGTTTCCGGCGATTATCACAGCGCTTTGCTTTTTCCACTGCCGGATACCCAGGGCTTTATCCCCTTCGGTGTAGTCATGCTGATGAAATGAGGAATACGCCAACACGGCAAGCCGGATCCGGTGTTAGGAAGGAGCTGAGGTAAAAACCAAGTATTATTTGAACTATTTTTGTAAAGGAGGATTTGTTATGGCAGAGCAAAAGAATAATTTTGAACACGGGGAACAGGAGACAGTACAGGAAAGCACTTATTCATTAGAGGATATTGAAAAGAACAAGACGATGGCGGGGCTCGCTTATTTGCTCTTCTTCCTGCCATTGATTGCCTGTCCCCAGTCCGGATACGCGAAATTCCATGCCAACCAGGCGCTGATCTTACTGATTGTGGGTGTCGCAGGAAATGTGTTACTGGGAATCATCCCCATCATCGGCTGGGTGCTGCTTCCCTTTTTCGGGATCGGTGTGCTGATACTGGGGATTATGGGGCTTATCAATGGGTTTGGAGGGAAAGCCAAGAGACTTCCCCTCATTGGCAGGTTTACTATTTTGAAATAAAAGGTTGAAAGAAATAAAACTAATAAGTGAAGGGGGGACCGGATCCATGCCAGCACTTTCATGGCGATTTGTGCGGTATAGTGGCAATGACCATAATGACGGGCATGGACATGATTATGAAAAATCGGCTTTTTGGAATTATCCCGCTGCTGCTCGCACTGCTTATCATGGCCGCCTGCGGACGAAACACAGACAAATCGGCTTCTGAAGGGAACTTGTCAGAGGCTTCAGACTTAAATTTAGGGGAGGAAATATCAGAGGCCTTGTCCGGGACGCAGGATATCCCCTCCCTTTCTGATGCCTTGCTCACGGAGGGCTGGCCCCATGACCTTGCTCCCGCCGAACTGCCGGAATATACCTCCGGGACAGTCACGGCTTCAGCGGTGGATGGCGACGGGGGGCTTACCATCCGTGTCACGGACACCAGTAAGGAGGATCTGTACGCTTACCTGGATGAGCTGCGGCAAACCGGCTGGACCGTCACCTCCGACGACACCGGAGCCGAGGCTGTGCTGGGTCTGTACACTGCGGACCTTGAGCTGCAGGGCGGCGGCAGCTTCTTACAGATTGACCTCTATACCCATGAGGCCTGCAGCTGGCCTGCCGACGCCATCCCTCCCGATATCCTGCAGCCCGGAGAAGGTACCCTGGTCGAAGCGGTGGAGGTTCTGGAAACAGGTGAAAATATGTGGTACTTCAACTATACCTTCGACGGCATCGATGAAGCAGCTGCCGGCGAATATATGAACCGGCTCATGCAAAGCGGCTGGAGCGGTGATGTCAATCAGCTGTACAAAGCCTTTGAATGGAATGGCAAATATTATGAAGCAACCATAGAAATTTACGAGACGGTAGAGACCAGAACCACCTTTACCTGCAATTTTTACCTAAGCACTAAGGAGCCGGCTTCCCCGGCTTCTTCCACGCAGCCATCCGGCGATTCCATTGCCGGGATATGGATTCTTGGTACCATGTCCGGCGAGGAGCTCAACTCCTCCTCCGGCAGGTACGAGGGCGGAACGTCAGGCATGGGGCAGGTTTATGCCTTTTATGGCGATGGAACCTACAAAGCGCTGGTGATCTGGTCGGAAGCGCTATATTTTACAGGCCAATACAGCGTGTCGGAGGGAGTGCTTGCCCTGACCGGCAGGGCCGTTGAGGAAAGCATGGACGGCGGCAAGACCTGGGGGACACCGGAAGCTTTGCCCGACACTTCTGCACCCTTTGCGGTCGGAACGGATGACACAGGGGCATATCTGCTCCTTGGTGAGGAAGGTGCGGCACTGCCCCTTGTAGAAAAGACAAACGCTATGAAATACCGGTTAAAGGATTAAGCATTAAACTATTTGGAAAGGAGATATGCCTTATGAAAACTTGTTTTGCAAAACAAAGAGCCGCAGCTTTCCTGCTGGCGATATGTATGACGATATCCATGCTGCCCATCTACGTGGGTGCGCAGGAGGTTTCCACTCAGGAGGAACCAAAGCCGCTGTCTCCCGATCTGCCCATCTACGCGGGTGCGCAGGAGGTTTCTCCGGGCGGCAGTGGGGAAATCATTGATTCCGGCCTGCCCTCAGGTGCGGATATAGATATAGGTAGGGATATGGATATAGGTGAGGATATAGATATAGGTGGGGATATAGATATAGGTGGAGATATGGATATAGGTGGGGATATGGATATAGGTGGGGATATGGATATAGGTGGGGATGCAGCTGCAGAGGAACCGCAGCTGCGGGCCGAGACCCCTTCGGATTTGCCGCCGACACCGTCTTTGGGCAGATCCGGGCTAATGGGCGGCGTGGGACCGCAAGCCATCGCCACAGCTACCGCCAGGGGCATTGTGGGATATGCCGGTATCCAAATTACTCTGACCTCAGGTACCTTCGCAGCCATTGGTACGCTGAACCACACGCACTGGACCCTTACCACGGCAGGGCAGACAATTCAGGGTATCAGCAGGATTAGCGACACATCTGTTATGCTTGCCCTGTCCACCTCCATCAGTGAGGGGCAAACCTTCACCATCACTGCAGTGGATTCCTCACAATTTGCAGACGGAACCGAGGGGGTTGCAACGCCACTGAATGTGGAAGTGAAGGTTCCCGCTCCTGCGGTGGGCTCAGCGACGGCGACCGCAGGCACAAAGGAC
>JARKQP010000517.1 GCA_029974875.1 Mobilitalea sp. | reverse complement strand
AATGAAGCTGGTCCAGACGGATTCAACCATATATTTAACCAATCAGGCGAATTCGGTTACTGCAGTAGCAATCAGCTTCTGCACCTCCATCCTGTTGTGGAACCATCATCTGGAGAATTATAAACAAAAACAGTTCATAGCCAGGCAGAACGGGATACTTGAAACAAAAAACCAGGAGCTGTCAGAAAGTAATGATATAAAAGATAAGCTGATTTCGATCATTACCCATGATGTAAGACAGCCTTTGGCAAATGCCTTAAGCCTGACGGAAATCATGGCAGAAATCGAACCGGAGGATGGGGATTTCCATGGTATGGTACGCCATGTCAGGGAGCAGATGATAAAATCATTTAATATGACCGACAATCTTCTGAACTGGTGCAAGCATCAAAAAGACGGATTCAATTACATACCGGTGATTATGGACCTGCAGGAGGCCATATGGGAAAGCATCCACATAAGTAAAATTAAAGCGGATTCCAAGAAGATCCATATCAGCAATGAGATAGACAGTAATACGAAGCTTATGGTATTGGCAGACAGGGATATGATAGGCATGGTAATCCGGAATATACTCTATAATGCGGTAAAGTACACCGAACGGGGAGAAGTGATCCATATAAGAGGGAGACAAGCAGGCGGGGAAATCATAATTGAGATCGAGGATCATGGCATCGGCATGGACAGGCAGCGGCTGGAGGATATTTTAGATTCTAAGAATATTATCACTTCTATTGACGGGACGGAGGGTGAACAGGGTACCGGGATCGGCCTTCAGATCTGCAAGGAGATGATGGATAAAAATAAAGGGAAGATATGGGCTACATCAGAGCTGGGATTGGGAAGCACCTTTTATATTACCCTTCCGGCACAAAATAAACCCTAAAACAATACATTTACTAAGATAAAAAGTAAGGATGATGATGTTATGAATATTGCTGTAATCGATGATGATGCTGCAGCTCGGTATATTGCCGAGAAAATGCTGTCTAAAATTCCGGGGGTAAGGACGGTGAAGACCTTTTCAAATGGCGGGGATGCAGAAGGGTACATATTAAGTAA
>JARKQP010000513.1 GCA_029974875.1 Mobilitalea sp. | reverse complement strand
GATGAATCAGAGATCCGCGGACACCGCAGGACTTATGTCGGTGCAATGTCAGGAAGAATCCTCCAAAGCATCCGAAAGGCCGGTACAACCAATCCGGTGATGGTTCTGGATGAGGTGGATAAGCTGATGACCGGAGGCTATAGCGGAGATCCGGCAAGCGCCTTACTGGAGGTATTGGATCCGGAGCAGAACAATACATTTACGGATCATTATCTGGATTTACCCTATGATCTGTCCGATGTATTCTTTATTGCAACTGCAAATTCAACAGAAAGCATAGCAGAACCCTTATTGGACAGGATGGAAGTAATACAAATCTCCAGCTATACCTCTGAAGAGAAGTTCCATATCGCTAAGAACCATTTGGTTCCCAAGACTCTTGAGGAGCATGGACTGACGAAGGAGCAGCTGGTGGTTCCGGAGGAAGTGATCAGGAAGATTATTAGTGAATACACCCTGGAGGCAGGTGTCAGAGGCTTAAAGAAGCAACTGGACGGGATTGCCAGGGTGGCCTCCGAGAAAATCGTATCGAAGAAGGCGGAGATCCCATACCAGGTAAAAGAAGAGCAATTAGAGGATATCCTGGGACGCAAGGTATCCAGGCATGATCAGGTGCAGCAGGATAATCCTCCGGGTGTAGTTACAGGATTGGCCTGGACGCCGGTCGGCGGAGAGATACTGTTCATAGAAGCAACTGATATGGCAGGAGGCGGTGAGGTCATTTTGACCGGTAAACTAGGGGATGTGATGAAGGAATCTGCAAGGATTTCCCTAAGCTTATTAAAATCCCGGTTGCCCCTCAATTCCATTAATTTTAAGGAAAGGGATCTGCATATCCATGTTCCGTCAGGAGCGGTGCCGAAGGATGGACCATCCGCAGGAATTGCGTTATTTACGGCACTTGCATCCTTAGTGACAGGAATTAAGGTGGAGCCAAAGCTTGCAATGACGGGAGAGATTACCCTCCGGGGAGCTGTGTTACCAATTGGCGGACTGAAGGAGAAGCTGCTGGCAGCGTCCCGGGCCGGTATTACAAAGGTATTGATTCCGAAGGATAATATAGCGGATCTAAAGGACGTGCCGGAGGAGATAAAGCAGCAGCTGAATATCCTGTCGGTGGAGACCATTGAGGATGTCCTGAAAGAAACTCTGGGAATCTCAATGCCAAGACCGGAACACCTTCCTTTACAGAAGGAATTTGGGGAGATGACTTTCCGGGTTTAAATTCTTCCATACCAAAGAAGTCCTGTTATCAGGAAAGACAACCCCGATTCCGTTGTTAAATAGCTTAAGCATTTAGTTTCGAATCGGAGAGAAAAACGGAGAGCAAAACGTAGCTATTGAGGCTATTTGTATGGTTGGTAGATGAAAAGTTTATGTAAGAATCCAGAGCCATAAAACGGCTTTGGATTCTTTTTTAATAAATAAAACATTTATATTTACAATATAACATTTTAATGTTATATTGTAAATGAGGTGAGTTTCATGAAAGAAATAGTAGAATGTTTACGGTTAAACATAGATGATAATGTACTGCTTCAAAAATGGGAGGCTAAGAAAAAGTTAAGTCTTAAGTTAGCGGGAGATTATGAGTATTTCTTGGTGCAATTACTTGGTGAAGAATTTTTATTGGTGCGACCTTATGAGCAGCAGACAATAAAAAAAATAAAGCTTCAACTATCCTTAATAGAAGAGCAGGCAAACATGCCGGTAGCAGTTATTTTAGAAAAAACTACTGTTTATATAATGAAAAAAATGTTGCAGGAAAAGGTGCCATTTGTAGCTGTAGACCAGCAAATGTACTTGCCTTTTATGGCATTGTATATAAAGAAACAGAGGAATATTCTAATGGAAACAGTGGTTCATGAAAAGTTTACACCAGCTACCCAGATGATTTTCTTGTTTATATTATATTCTGAAAAAGAAATTTTTTGTATCGAGGAGCTGTCTGAACAACTTAGCATATCTTCTATGACAGTAGTTCGCGGAATGGATGAGCTAAAACGTATTGGATTGGTGGATTATGAGATTGGTGGGCAGACAGGTAGGAAAAAGGTATTCAGAAGAATACCTCGAAAAGAGTACTACGGAATTGGTAAGAATTATTTACAAAATCCTGTACGGAAAACCATTTTTGTTTCCAAAATCCCAAATCATTTGAATGCATACAAGAGTGGACTGACAGCACTTGGTGAACAAACTATGCTGGGAGAACCAAGCCAAGAGGTATACGCTGTAGACAGCAAGGCAGAAAAGCAGCTGAAGGAATTTCAAGTATCAAAAGAAACCGCAATGGAAGAAATTATGCCAAAAGTTCAGATAATGAAATATGATATAGGAACTCTTACCACAGGTGAATATGTTGATCCTATTACATTAATAACTGGACTTGATGAAAAGGATGACAGAATAGAAATTGCAATAGAGGAATTCATGGGGGACATGGAATGGTTCGTGGAATAGAGAAGTTTATAGAGTATTTTAGTAAATATGCAGGGCAATATACATTTATTGGCGGAACTGCTTGCGACATTGTTTTGGGAAGGATAGGAGTAGGCTTCAGGCAAACAAAAGATTTAGAACCTGTACGATTTTTTTAAATAGGAACGGATTAAGCTGAATTACAGTTTATTAGTCAAGGAGGACAGCAAATGAAAAACTGGAATTATGAATTTGAGGTGCCAAAACAAAAGAGGGTGCGTGTTATTGTGCATACCGATTGCAAAAATGAAGCGGATGACCAGTTTGCCCTGGCACATCATTTGATGACGCAAAAATTCATTGTAACAGGCATCATCGGAGGGCATTTTAATAAAAATCCCCAGGAATACGGAGAGGGAAATACGGCGCAGGCCAGTATGGAGGAAATTGATAAGATCTTGGAGTTGATGGGCCTAAAGGGTGAATATAAGGTCTATAAGGGTGCGGAATATGCCCTGGAGAATGAGGAAACTCCGATCCCGTCCGATGGGGCGAAGTATATTATTGAGGAAGCCATGGAGGAATCCGATTTGCCTTTGTATGCAGTATTTCAGGGGGCAATTACAGATTTGGCAAGCGCTATCCTGATGAAGCCGGAGATTTGCGGCAGGATGACGGCGATCTGGATTGGGGGCGGCTTATGGCCCAAGGGAGGCTTTGAATTCAATTTGATGCAGGATATTGCGGCAGCTAATGTAGTATTTAAGTCGAGCATGCCATTATGGCAGGTGCCGATTACCACATATAAACAAATGGCAGTAACCTTGGCGGAATTACAGGTCAGGGTAAAGCCCTATGGAAGGATTGGTAACTATTTATTTACGCAGATGGCTGAGTTTAATAAAAAGCTGGCAGAGATTCCCCATTGGCCCCATGGGGAGACCTGGGGCTTAGGTGACCAGGCTGCCATCTCCGTGCTGATGGAGGAAGCGGAGAAGGATGATATCTATGATATGAGGCCTGCCCCATGTGTAAATTATAAGGATATGACCTATATCCATGGGAACAGCACACGGGATATCCGGGTTTATAAAACCTTGGATCCCAGGGCTACGATGGAGGATTTTTATGCGAAGCTTTCCATCAATTTTCCGAGGCAGGATTCTTAAAAAATATTGAATAGAGCAGAGATGTAATCAATACAAATAAAAATAGAACAACCCTGAAAGGGTATAAGATAAAAAGGGGAAGGGACTGGCTGAAAGGCGCTGTTGAAAAGAGGTAAAAGAGAAAGCTGATGGAGTTACTTATTGCCACATAAGTAACTCCATCAGCTTTAAAGCGTATTTTCTTCACAAACCAAAACGACATCATATGGAGCGAAAGAAGTTTGTTGCGTCAATATATCACCAGAAAGAATATCAGCCTTCCCGGCAAAAATCTGTGGAAGCGGGAGAGTTTCCCCTGTTAAATTAATGATAAAGTAGTAATGCTTATTTTGAGAGGTCCGGCAGACAATCTCAAGCCTGGTACTGATATTAATTACGGGGCGGATCTCCGATAGGGACGCAACTTGATCCAGGACTTTTTCCAATGCATCCTTTTCAAGCTGTGATCCGATATAGAAGACGGTTCCCTGCCCAAAGATATTTTTTGTTATTGCAGGCGAGGATGCATAAAAGTTACTGCTATAATCAGCCAAGCTGGTTGCGGTCTCAAGGTGTATAATATCACAAAGCAGGCGGCAAATGGATTCTGTGCCATCGGTGAAGAGCAAAGTATTAATTTGTTCTGGTGCGAGGGCATCGATTTCCTCCACCCAGATGCCTGTCAGCTTACGCAAAGGACCAGGGTATCCCCCGAGATGGACGTTATCTGACTGATCAACAATTCCGCTCATAAATCCGGTAACCAGCATACCGCCACCCGCTACGTAGCTTTCAAGCTTTTCCTGCATCCCTTCTTTTACCATGTAGAGAACAGGAGCAATGATAGCCTTGTATTTAGAAAAATCACCATCAACCGGAATCATATCAACCCCGATGTTTTTCTCATAAAAGTACTGGTAATACTGATGAAGCTGATCTACATATTTTAAATCTTTATTAGGGCCACTGGTATATTCCAATGCCCAGTAGTTATCCCAATCAAAGATGATACCTACCTGTGAAGGGTTGGAAGCACCTAAAAGGCCATCTCCCAGAGCATGTAATTCTTCGCCCAATTTAGTCACCTCACGAAAGACCCGCGTATTATCAGTTCCGGCATGCCCGATGACTGCACCATGGAATTTTTCGCAGGCTCCAATGGAACGGCGCAGCTGGAAAAACTGGATGGTGTCGGCACCGTGGGCCATGGTCTGATAGCTTTGTGCACGCATCTGCCCAGGTTTTTTAAGAGAGTTGTAGGGCTGCCAGTTTTGCTGGCTGGGGGTCTGCTCCATCAGCATAAAGGGCTGTCCCTTTAGTCCGCGCATTAAATCATGATTCATGGCCACCAGACTCCAGGGAGTGTTGTAGGAAGGGTAATTGTCCCAGGATACGATATCCATTTCCTTGGCCCATTTAAAGTAGTCCAGCCCTTTGTAGGTGCCCATGAGATTTGTAGTGATCAGTGCGTGGGGGATAAGACGGCGGACGGCATCCCGTTCCATTTTAAAGTTTTCCAACAGGCTGTCAGAGTTAAAGCGGTGGTAATCAATGGAGATGCCGGCAAAGGCAGTCCGGTCATTTCCAATTCCTTCACTTAATTCGTTTGGCAGGACAATCTCATCCCAATCGTAAATAGTATGTCCCCAGAACTCCAGATTCCATGCCTTATTCAGAGCTTCCAGGGTCTGGTATTTGTCCTTTAGCCATACCCGGAAGGCTTTTTCACAATTTTCGCAGTAGCATTCGCCACCGTATTCATTATTGATATGCCAGCAGGTAATATGCTTGTTTTCACTGTAGCGTTCGGCCAGTTTTTCTGCCAGCAGGCGGGCATATTTCTGATAGACCGGGCTGTTAGGGCAGGCGTTATGACGCTGGCCAAATTTGTGCCTGCGGCCCTGATAATCCACACGGGAAACCTCGGGATATTTTTTGCACATCCATGCAGGAAGTGAGGCCGTAGAGGTAGCAAGGACGATGTCGTAATTTTCTTCGCTGAGCATTGCAACGATTTCATCCAGTTCATCAAAATAGTATTCGTGCTCCGAGGGCTGGAGCTTTGCCCATGAAAATACATTAATGGTGGCACTGTTAATGTTGGCTTTGCGAAATAGCCGCATATCCTCCTTCCAGATTTCTCTGGACCATTGATTGGGATTATAATCCCCGCCATATAAGATTTTTTTAAATGCTTTTTCCATGTTATCCTCCTTGGATTGGAATTGACGTATTGATTGTGTTCATTATAAATGCTTCATTTTTTGACTACATTTATTATAATGGACTACATTTATCATAATAAATCACATTCATTATAAATGTTTCTTTTCAAGAAAAGTATAGTATGTTAAACTGAAAAATATAATAATTTGAAACAAGGATGATATCATATGCCAATTCATTTTGGACTGAATTCAGGTGAGCTGCCTCTTGCCATTGACAGTATCGGTAACCGCTGGGATCAGGAAAGTATTAAGCGTCCCAAGGGTTTTCCTCATTATCATTGGCTGCAGACGGAGAAGGGAATGGGGGAAGCGGTTATTGATGGAAAACGGATTCGCCTGCCGGAAGGGACGGGTGTTTTAATTGCGCCCTTTGTTCCTCATTCTTACAATGCGGATCAGGCGCAGTGGCAGACCTCCTTTGTAACCTTTTCTGGAAAGCTGGAGGCTGACATAAGCAAAATCGTGGGACATGAGCGATATATTTTTATTTCTGGGGATGTTGGCTTTTCCTTTCAAGGCTGGATTGATAATATCGTATCGCCTTATGAAACCCAGCAGACAGACCCGGTGCAGTTGTCAATTGACTGCTATACATTTCTTATAAATATTAGAGGTTCCCGGGAATATCGCAGCTTTTTGGAGCAGCCCCTGTACCAGAGATATGTTATGCCTGTAATAAAAGAAATTGAAAC
>JARKQP010000277.1 GCA_029974875.1 Mobilitalea sp. | reverse complement strand
TCTGGTCAAAAGAAAATTCTTTTCATGTAACTTCATATTTTAAGATGGCAGATGATAAGATAAAGATTCTGGATGAATACTGGGGAGAAGATGGGACAGCCCCTCAATGGAGAATAGACAAAAATATAGGTAAGCCTATACCTAAATGAGTAGGAGAGGGATACATATGCAAATAATGGATTGGTTATTAGAGGGTGATGTCGTTATCCAGCATTTGACGAATAAGTATTTGCTGGACCGTTCCTTTAATCACGACAACGGAGGTTATATCGCTAAGTATTTGGATTTATATGATGCTGTTCAACAAGAGTGGGGCGGCAGCATTTATTCCCGCAAATGGATATCAAGTACATACACGTTGTTGGAATTAAAGTATATGGAAATTCATTATGATAACCCATACTATCAGGATGCCACGAAAAGGGTGTTGGATGGTCTTTGGAATAACCACGGCAAGATTTCCAAAACCAGATATCAGGATATGTGTATGTCCGCAATGCTGTTGAGCCTTGTTTGTTATGGGAAAATTAGTGATTTCAGGATAAACGAGATTGTTGATTATATTCTGGCGCACCAAATGGACGATGGAGGCTGGAATTGCGCCTGGGATTCGGTTCATAATCGTTCTACTGTTGGTTCGGTGCATACGACTATTTCTGTATTGGAAGCGTTTGCTGATTATGAAAAATACGGCTATTCTTATTGCCTGGCTGAAATAAAACAGAAAGTGGCTTTGGGGCAGGAATATCTGCGGGGCCGGCAGCTATTCAAATCATCGAGAACCGGCGGGGTTATCCATCCGGATATCATTAGCTTTCACTATCCATATCGTTGGAAATATGACTGTTTCCGGGCATTGGAGTATTGTGCACGGATTGGACATCCATATGACGGCCGGATGCAGGACGCATTAGAGCTGGTGGAAGCGGCCTTAAAAAAGGGGTACATAAACAGAGGAAAGAGTTATTCGGGCAAAATTCATTTTCCTCTTGAAGCAGGCACAAAAGGAAGGTTCAATACGTACAGAGG
>JARKQP010000276.1 GCA_029974875.1 Mobilitalea sp. | reverse complement strand
ATAGCGATCAATAATGATCCCGCCGCTCCTATTTTCACCATGAGTGATATTGCGATCATGGGGGATGTGAGGCAGGTATTGCTGAAGCTTAATGAGATGGTATCAAAAAAAGGAAAGACAGCCTTTAGTGCTGATAATTTGGCTACTCTATAATATCAAAATAAAAAATCAGGAGGTAAAAAATTATGAAGTATGCATTTAACACATGGGCTTACAGCGGTTTTCCCTGCTGGGTGCCCGCATATCCGCTGGATGAGGTTATCAGGAGACTTAGCAAGATGGGCTACGATGGAATAGAAATTGGCTGCGCAGCGCCCCATGCATGGCCTTATTACCTTGATGCAGAGGAGAGAAAGGCTATAAAGGCTTTGCTGGACAGCTGCAATATAAAGGCTTCCTCCATGCTCACAGCTCCGGGCGGCGGACCGGGTGCAAATGTTGCCTCGGCAAATATAAAGGAAAGAAAATGGACTGTACAGCACTACAAGGATGTAATAGACCTGGCTCATGACCTTGGTACTCCTACAATGATGTATATTGCCGGCTGGTATATATACGGCACAAGGAAGCAGGATGCATGGAAATACAGTGTAGAAAGCCTCACTGAAATCGCAGAGTACGCAAAGACAAAGGATATCACCGTATGTGTTGAACCCACTGCTACAGACAGCAATCTGGTTGAGTGCTGTGATGACGCGCTTCTTATGATGGAGCAGTCGGGGCAGCCCAACGTAAAAGTAATGTTTGATACAACCCATGTGCTGCACCGCCAGGAGGTGCCCTCCGACTATGTATACACCATGGGAGAGCATTTGAAGCATATTCATATGGCTGATTACAACCGCATGGCTCCCGGGCAGGGCGGCATGGACTTCTTGCCGGTCATGCAGGCCCTTAAGGACATAAATTTTGACGGGTATGTGACAATGGAGGCTGGTTTTGTGCCGAGATCTGCACATCCGGATTCTGTTGCCCGCCTGTCCATTGAACATCTGAAATCACTGGAAAAGCAGTTGAAGTAGGATGTGAGCGTATAGAAACTCGGGAGCATATTGCTCCCGGTTTTTATCCGAAATATTGCTAAAAGGAGGCTGCAGCATAATGAAATTGGGATTTGTAAGTGCGATCCTTGCGGAATTTACTTTTGAAGAGGTTATAGATTACGCGGCTGATAACGGTTTTTCCTGTGTGGAAATGATGTGCTGGCCTTTAGGAAAAGCTGAAAGACGTTACGCAGGGGTTACTCACATAGACGTATCCGGGCTTGACGACGCCAAAGTCCAATATATAAAGAAATATTCATCTGAAAAAGGAGTGG
>JARKQP010000387.1 GCA_029974875.1 Mobilitalea sp. | reverse complement strand
AGTCGAGGGTTTATGTCATTGCCCCAAGTCGAGGGTTTATGTCATTGCCCCAAGTCGAGGGTTTATGTCATTGCCCCAAGTCGAGGGTTTATGTCGCTACCCCAAATCAAGGGTTGTGTCACTGCCCCTAATTCGAGGGCTTATGGCAGAATGGAGACTAGTATGGGTAAAAATAAAAGGGTGTTTGGATATTTTGAGATAGTTTTTGATGTGTTGTATCTTTGTATTGCTGGCATAGCTGGAGCCTATATTCTTTCACATGCAAAGGAAAACGGGCAGCTTCTTGCAGGAGCCATGATATTGGTGCTGGCGGGTGGGGATGCCTTTCATCTTGTGCCAAGAATCCTTGTGGTGCTTACCGGGAAGGAGGAGCAGCTGTCCTCTGCCCTTGGTTTTGGGAAGCTTGTTACTTCGATTACTATGACAGCCTTTTATGTGCTCTTGTGGCATATTGGACTGCTGTTGTTTTCACCAAAGGATGTGGCTATATGGACGGGTGCCATATATGTTCTTGCCCTACTGCGTGTATTGCTCTGCCTGTTCCCGCAAAACAGGTGGTTTGACAGAAAGCCGCCGGTTAATTGGGGAATCTACCGTAATATTCCTTTCTTTTTACTGGGAGCGGTAGTAAGTGGGCTTTATTTTATTTACCGTGGGAGTGTGGTATCGCTTTCCTGGATGTGGATGGCCATCCTGCTGAGTTTTGTGTTTTATATTCCGGTGGTTTTATGGGTGAACCGGTCTCCGAAGCTGGGGATGCTGATGTTTCCTAAAACCTGTGCTTATATCTGGATCGTTTTTATGTGCTTAACGATTTAACAGGGTAATTTCATTGGCGGCACTTTGCATTATAATAAGTTGCCGCCGATGGAGCCCTTGATAAATAGAGAGGAGCAAAAAAATGGATGAGAACAAGAAATTGACCAACGAGGTCGGCGCTCCGGTGGCCGACAATGAGAATTCCATTACTGCCGGATCCCGTGGGCCTGTGGTGATGCAGGACGTCTGGCTTATGGAAAAAATGGCGCATTTCAACAGAGAGGTAATCCCGGAACGGCGTATGCACGCAAAGGGCTGGGGAGCCTACGGTAAACTCACGGTTACTCACGACATCTCGCAGTATACGAAAGCAAAGGTGCTTCAGCCGGGAGCCGTTACAGATTTGTTTATCCGTTTTTCCACCGTTGCAGGAGAGCGTGGAGCAGCCGACTGCGAGCGTGACATCCGCGGTGTGGCTGTTAAGTTCTACACGGAGGAAGGGAATTGGGACCTGGTCGGTAACAACACACCAACCTTCTTTATCCGTGACGTACATAATTTCTCCGACCTAAACCGCGCCGTAAAACGGGATCCCCGCACTGGCCGCCGGTCATCCCAGAACAACTGGGATTTCTGGACACTGCTGCCGGAATGCTTCCATCAGATTACGGTTGTCATGTCAGACAGGGGAATTCCTGCGTCCTTTAGGAATATGCACTTTTTCGGGGAGCATACCTTCAGCTTCTATAACGGGAAGAACGAGAGGGTATGGTGCAAGTTCCACTTCAAGACAAAGCAGGGAATCAAGAATCTTTCCAATGAAGAGGCTGCAAAGTTTAACGGCATGGACAGGGAGCATCACGGCAAGGATCTGTTTGAGGCAATTGAACGGGGGGATTATCCGAAATGGACCATGTATGTGCAGATCATGACAGAGGAGCAGGCGAAGAACCATTATGAAAATCCCTTTGATATTACGAAGATCTGGAGGCATGCGGAATATCCGCTGATTGAGGTTGGTGAACTGGAGCTGAACCGCAATCCGGAGAACTATTTTGCTGAGGTTGAGCAGTCTGCCTTTACTCCTGCACATGTGGTGCCGGGAATCGGCTTCTCGCCAGACCGTTTCCTGCAGGGGCGTTTATTCTCCTACGGTGATGCGCAGCGCTACCGTCTCGGTGTAAACTATAACCATATCCCTGTAAACCGGGCAAAAAGTGAAGTCAATGAATACCACAGGGATGGTTTAATGCGTACGGATGGAAATTATGGCGCTATTCCTGCCTACAGCCCTAACAGTGCCGGCTATTGGACCGCCCAGCCCGAGGTGGCAGAGCCTCCTATGGAGCTGGAGGGAGCTATGTGGCGTTATGATCCGAAGGATGATCCGTCAGATGATAATTTCCGTGCGGGCGGAGATCTTTGGCGCATACTGACGGAGGATAAAAAGCAGATACTGATCAGTAACACAGCCGGAGATATGGAGCCGGTTACTGAAAATATAAAATACCGCCATGCAGTTCACTGCTATCTTGCAGATCCTGAATATGGCGAGCGCATGACAGAAGCACTTGGTCTCTCCCTGGACAGGGTAAAGGAGCTTTCAATGTTAGACAATAATGGCCTGATACAGGCTACGCTTTCCTAACGGAAGGATAATACAAGGCGCTGCTCTCTGAAATTAAGGGAGTGGTGCTTTTTTTATGAACATTGCTTATTGGGCTTATTCTGTAGTAAAGCAGAGAATACATAAGGCCATTTTTCAGTGGCTCTTGTCCTGATTGGTATAAAAATTAGTCAGAATTGTAATTGTATCGCAGAATTAAATGAAATTGTATTTGCATTGCAGAAATCCAAATTGTAACTACATTGCAGAATTAATCCAAATTGTAATTGTATTGCAGAATTAATTAAAGTTGTAACTGCATTGCGGAATTAATTAAAATTGTATTTGCATTATAAAATTAATCAGAATTGTAATTTTAACTTAAGAATGATATAATTACTTTTATAAAATAGTTTATGAAAGTGAGTTACTAATCGGGTGGAAAATATTAATAATAGAGACAAAAAAAATGTGAATAAGGCAAACATATCAAAATTCATTTTATACAAGGGTGAGACTAATAAGCTGGAGATAGCTACCGGCTTGGGTATTAGCATGCCGACTGTCCTGCAAAATGTAAAGGAATTAATGAAGGACGATATTGTTGCAGAAATTGGAAGCTATCAGTCTACCGGGGGAAGAAAGGCGAAAGCCCTGTCGATTATCGGGACTACAAGATATTCCATCGGGATTGACATAACAAGGGAGCATATCAGCTTTGTTCTGTTGAACCTGAAGGGAGAGCTGATCAACAACAACCGTATCCGTAAAGGCTTTGAAAATAGCCTGGACTATAATGAGGCCTTAAAGCAGGAATTGAATAAATTCATCAGCTCTGCAGAGATTGATGCGGAAAAAATCTTGGGGATAGGCATAGCGCTGCCAGGGATCATTGATCAGGAAAATGAGGTTTTAATCAAATCCCATATACTGCAGCTCAGCAATATCAGCTTAAAGAATCTAAGCCAGATCCTTCCTTACCAGGTAAGGTATGAAAATGATGCCAACAGCGCTGCCCGTGCAGAATTAAATTTTGTGGACAGGAATGCGGTCTATCTCTCCCTCAGTAACACGGTCGGAGGAGCTGTTTATTTTAATAATTCCATCTACAAGGGAGATAATTACCGGAGTGCGGAATTCGGACATATGGTCATTGTGCCAGAGGGCGAACAGTGCTACTGCGGTAAAAGAGGCTGTGTGGATGCTTATTGTTCAGCGAAGGTGCTGTCCGGATATGCCGATGATAATCTGGAGGAATTTTTCCGTCTGTTGGAGGAGAAGGACGAGATGGCCCTGACCATATGGGAGCAGTACCTGGAATACCTGGCCATTACGGTAACGAACCTTAGGATGGCTTTTGACTGTGACGTGGTATTAGGGGGATATATCGGAAGGTATGTATCGAAATACATGCCGCAGTTGGGCAGAAGGGTTTTGGAATATAATTTGTTCGAAAACGATACCACTTACCTGAAGCCCTGCAAATATCAGCGGGAAGCCAGTGCAATGGGCATTGCAATGAGCTTTATCGAAATGTTTTTTGAAACTCTATAGCTTATATTATCGAAGTCAAATACATGATTTGATAATTGGGATGCACGGCGCAAAAGCAGCGCCTTTTATGAGAAGTTAGAAAATAACTTCTCATAACTTATATTATCGAATCCAAATACATGATTCGATAATCGGGATGCATGGCGCGCAAAAGCAGCGCCTTTTATCAGAAGTCTGAAAAGCAACTTCTAATAAATTATATTATTGGAACAAAACCGTGCTCCGTTACTAAATTCATCTTGACAAAATTCGCTGGAGGAGCAATAATATAATTACTTTAATAAAACATTTTATAAAAGAAAAGTTAAAATTGATAAACATCAGAAAAACAAACATCAGAAAAACAAACGTCAAAAAGACAAACGTCAAAAAGTCAAACATCAAAAAGAAAGGGGTATTACATATGCTGCAGCAAATTATGACCGCACCTGGTGAAATACAATTTAAAGAAGTGCCTGTTCCTGAGATCACGGAGGATCAGGTATTAATAAAAATAATGAATATAGGGGTTTGTGGGTCGGATATTCATGTATACCATGGAGAGCATCCCTTTACCTCCTATCCGGTTACCCAGGGACATGAGGTTTCCGGGGAGATCGTAGAGGTAGGCAAGAATGCAGGGGAATTCAAGGTTGGCCAGAAGGTTACCATCCAGCCCCAGGTAGTATGCGGTGAGTGTTATCCTTGCCGCCATGGCAAATATAATTTATGCGAAAGCTTAAAGGTAATGGGCTTCCAGACCACCGGAACCGCCTCCCACTATTTTGCGGTAGATAAGCAGAAGGTTACCCTACTTCCTGAAACCATGAGCTTTGAGGAAGGCGCCATGATTGAGCCTTTGGCAGTAGCAGTGCATGCGGTAAGGCAGGCAGGGGATGTAACCGGACTGAAGATCATCGTATTAGGCGCCGGCCCCATTGGAAACCTGGTGGCACAGGCTGCTAAGGGAATGGGTGCGGAAAGCGTAATGATTACGGATATCAGTGACCTGCGCCTGCAGATGGCAAAGGAATGTGGGGTTGATTACTGTGTCAATACAAAATCAGAGAATTTAAATGATGCAATTTTAGAAGCCTTTGGTCCTGATAAAGCAGACATTATTTATGACTGCGCAGGAAATAATGTTACCATGGGCCAGGCGATCCAATACGCCCGGAAAGGCAGCACCATCATACTGGTTGCGGTATTTGCGGGAATGGCTACTGTAGACCTTGCCCTTGCCAATGACCATGAGCTGGACATTAAGAGCACGATGATGTACCGGAACGAGGATTACATTGATGCGATCCGTCTGGTAAATGAGCAGAAGATCCAGCTAAAGCCCCTGATCAGCAAGACCTTTGCATTCCAGGATTATCTGGAGGCCTACCACTATATTGAGGCTAACCGTGAAACTACCATGAAGGTTATCATTAATGTA
>JARKQP010000386.1 GCA_029974875.1 Mobilitalea sp. | reverse complement strand
CGGACAATCTCTGTCCGATTATGGCATACAAAACCGGCTATGTGTCGGTCAATTTGCGTGTGTGGGGAGCAGCCTGCCCTTCGGTCCTCTCACTAACCTAAATGCAACAGCCTCCACAACCTCCCCCTTATATCCCTTCATCCAACATCTCCTTCACAATCCGGTTCACCATCCCCGGATCCGCCTTCCCCTTCATCTCCTTCATAGTCTGCCCCACAAGAAATCCCATAGCTCTGGTCTTACCACCCATATAATCTTCAACCGACTGAGGATTATCCTCTATCACCTGCCGGACTGCAGCCCGGAGCACCCCATCATCAGACACCATACCCAATCCATGGGTCTTAACATACTCCTCCGGATCAACATTCTCCTTAAATACCTTCTCAAATACCTCCTTCGCAACAGTACGGGTAATCGTATTATCATCCACCAGCCTAATCAGCCCAGACAGCTGGGCCGGTGTAAAAGTGATTTCCTCCGGATCCATCTCCTGCTCCTTCAATAAACGCATGGTTTCCACCATCAGCCAGTTGGATACCTCCTTCGGTTTTCCACATAACGCAACGGTCTCCTCAAATAAATCCGCGAGCTCCTTAGAACCTGTAATAATCAGGGCATCATATTCCGGGATACCAAACTCATCCTCATACCGCAGCATCTTCTCATCGCGGAGCTCCGGCTGGCGGACTTTCACCGCCTGCATCCATTCATCACTGATTTCAATCGGCGGCAAATCCGGCTCCGGAAAATAACGGTAATCCTGTGCATCCTCCTTGGAGCGCATGGCAAAGCTGGTGTCCTTATTATCATCCCAACGCCTGGTCTCCTGTATTACCTTCCTGCCATCCTCCAGCAGCTCGATCTGACGCTTTCTCTCCCCCTCAATTGCCCTTCCAATTGCCTTAAAGGAGTTCATATTCTTCATCTCCGTCCTGGTACCAAACTCCGGCGCTCCTACCTCACGGACAGAAAGGTTGATGTCGGCACGGAGGGAGCCTTCCTGCATCTTACAATCGGATACTCCAAGATATTGCAAAATTAATCTTAATTTTTCAAGATAAGCAATTACTTCCTCTCCCGACCTCATATCCGGCTCACTTACGATTTCAATCAGCGGAACCCCACAGCGGTTATAATCAACCAAGGTACAGTCCTCCCAGGGATCATGTACTAATTTACCTGCATCCTCCTCCATATGGATCTCATGGATGCGTATCATTTTCTTACCGGCCTCCGTCTCAATCTCAATACCGCCGTCACGGCAGATCGGCAAATAAAGCTGGGATATCTGGTAGGCCTTTGGAAGGTCGGGATAGAAATAGTTCTTACGGTCAAACTTACATTTCTGTGTAATAGAGCAGTTAAGTGCAAGCCCTGCTGCCATTGCAAATTCTACCACCTGCTTATTTAACACGGGCAGGGTTCCCGGCATACCGGAGCAAACGGGGCACACATGGGTATTCGGGTCACCGCCGAACTGTGTGGTACATCCGCAGAATATCTTTGATTTGGTGGCAAGCTCAACGTGAACCTCCAATCCAATAACGGTTTCATATGCTTTCATGTCTAATCCTCCTGTTCTATAGGAGGATTTTCCTCCTGGCTTGCGGGGGATATCCCCTCCTTACTTTCTGCTTTAATTGCTGCCGGCCTTTCGTACTGACGCGACTGTTCAAAGCTGTACGCAGCACGGATAATCTCATTTTCCCCGAAATGCTTTCCGATTAACTGCATACCTATGGGAAGTCCCCTGGAATCTCTTCCGCAAGGGATACTAACCGAAGGAAGGCCTGCCAGGTTAACGGATACGGTATAAATATCGGACAGGTACATCTTCAACGGATCGGATAAGCTCTCTCCAAGCAAGGGAGCTGTCTGGGGTGCTGTCGGTCCAAGGATAATATCATATTTTTCAAAGGCCTTCTGGAAGCCGTCATTAATGATGGCTCTTACCTTAAGGGCTTTATTATAGAAGGCATCATAATAACCGGAGCTTAGTACGAAGGCACCGATCATCATTCTTCGTTTTACTTCGTTGCCAAAACCTTCACTTCTTGTATTCTTATATACCTCCTGAAGCCCTTCTGCTTTCTCAGGGCGGTAGCCATACTTTACGCCGTCAAAACGGGATAAATTAGAGCTGGCTTCCGCGCAGGCAATAACATAATAGGATGGCACAGCGTAATCCACGCTATGGAGCTCAAACTCCTCTACGGTTGCCCCCTTGCTCCTGAACACTTCGGCTGCCCTTAAGATGCTCTCCTTTACGTCCTCCTCCAGGCCTGCTCCAAGGTAGTCCTTCGGAATGCCGATCCGTAAGCCCTTCACATCATCTACCAGGGACTTGGTATACCGGAAGCTTTCAGCAGCTACGGAGGTGGAATCCTTCGCATCATGTCCGGAGATTACTTCCAATGCCGCGGCGCAGTCCGAGATGTTTCTTCCGAAGGTTCCAATCTGGTCAAGGGAGGATGCATATGCGATCAGCCCATAACGGGATACAGTACCATAGGTGGGCTTAATTCCTGTAACACCGCAGTAGCTTGCTGGCTGCCTGATGGAGCCGCCGGTGTCGGAGCCTAGGGCATAGAACACTTCCTCTGCCGCAACTGCCGCAGCGGAACCGCCGCTGGAGCCGCCTGGTACGCAGGAGATGTCCCACGGATTCTTAGTTTCACCAAAATGGGAGGTCTCAGTGGTACTGCCCATGGCGAATTCATCCATGTTGGTCTTTCCGATTATGACTGCTCCCGCTTTCTTTAGTTTTTCAACTGCTGTCGCGTCATAAGTCGGTTCAAAATTATATAAAATCTTGGATGCACAGGTTGTCTTAACACCCTTGGTGCAAATATTATCCTTTACTGCCATCGGAACCCCGGCAAGAGGAGAATCCTCCAGCTCACCTGCATCAATACGTTTCTGGACTTCCGCTGCCTGGGCATAGGCTTCCTCTTCCAATACCGTGATAAAGCAACGGTACTGCGGGTCTCTTTGTTTGATTATTTCAAGCTGCGCTTTTACGGCCTCCAAAACGGTGATTTCCTTTGCCTTGATCAGCTTGCCGATTTCCAGCGCAGACATTTTTGTTAAATCTTTCATCGTAACCTCCTATATACATGGAAGATGCTCATTTCTTCCGATGCATTTTAATCACTTTGTCTACTCAACTGTCTTAGGTACTGCGAAGCATCCGTCCTTTTGCTTCGGTGCATTCTTCAGCAATTCTTCACGGTTATCCTGGTTTGTAACAATATCCTCCCGGAATACGTTCTTCACCGGAAGTACATGGGACATGGGTTCTACGCCATCGGTATCCAGTCCGTTCATTGTTTCAATATAATCAAGGATACGGTCTAAGTCCGCAGCTACCTTCTGCTGCTCTTCCTCAGAAACAGTCAGCTTTGCCAGGGCTGCAACATATTTTACGGTATCTTCCGTTATTTTCATGTGGTTACCTTCCTTTCTTCCTTATACCTTGTTGTCCTTACTCTCAATACGCTTTGCTTTACGTATGTTTTATTTCGCATATGTTTTACTTTTCACACGCTTAGCCTTACATACGTTTTTCCTTGCATATGTTTTGCTTTACATATATTTTTATTCTATCTACATTCTACCCTTTTTCCATCGCTTTTACCAGCTTCCGTAAACCTAGCCCTACTATTTTGTCTAAGGTTCAAGACGGGATACATCTCTCGGGAACATTGTGGTTTCCCT
>JARKQP010000337.1 GCA_029974875.1 Mobilitalea sp. | reverse complement strand
ATAGCTGACATAGACCTTAGACCATTGCTGTATAGAGTTTTCGGAAACCGGGGCATACCATGGCCTGGTGGTGGGGTCAAAGCTGTCAATGGTCTGGGTGATTTTGCCCCTGCTTGTGGCACCATCGTAGAAGGTTAGGTCAGCATTTCCCTGATCCTGGAGAAACAGCTTGAGGGAGCTGTCATTCATAAGGAGATATCCGCAGGTCCGTTTATGTAAATCGCCGTAATAGATCTGGCTGATCTGGGGCATTTCCTTTTGGGTTCTTTGGGCAACGGATAGGGTGTAGCTTTGGACAAGGGAAAGGGTTGGGTCATTATAAATCTCCGAGTTTTCTATGTAGTCGCCATAAAAAGCGGTAGCAATCTGAACGTTTGAAAATAGGCCGGACAGGTTTTCTTCAACCTTATTTGAGAGAAGGAACAGGTTCTTTTTACTCTGCTCATTGATGATATTGTTATAGTCCCGGCGGTATAGAAGAACCATAACAACGAAAAAAACAACAAAAATTATAGTAACAGAAAAAGCAATCACATACTTCAAAGGGATCAGTTTTTTATTCATAAAAGCCTCCAAAGAAATAAGTTCTGGGAAATGACATTTTGTCGACATATAGAATATTCTATCACAGAAATTGATAAAATACACTATTAATTTCTATAATCTGTAATTTTATGCAGAAAATAGAGGGCTGGGAATTCCTTGGGTGCGCAAAGCAAAAGAAGGAGGATGAAGAAAAGCCGTTTTGACTTTTCTTCATCCTCCCGATTGCGTTTTAATAAGCGGTGGCTCTTAGTTTTTATCAGTGATGATGCTATATGCTGCGCTGAACATGCCAAATAGGATACCGGTAATCGGAAATACGATCCACGCAATATGCCACAGGTTATATACAAAGCCGCAGAATAGGAAGATGGCAGTGGCCAAAGGCCAGACTATTGCAGCAACGGCGCCAATTACTTTATCTTCTTTTTTCTGCATTTTTTCCTCGGCATAATCACCCAGCCTTAATAACCGGGAGTAGCTTTCCCTGATCATACCGGAGGAAATGAACAGGTAAACGGAGCAGGCAACGAGGAACATTAAAATGACTACACCATAATTCTCAATCCTATCACCGAAGAGGGAGGTTACAAATAATGAAATAGGAGAGAGGATAATAATACATACACCTACAATGAGGTGGATATAGAATACCGGGTTGTATTGGTCATATTTTTGCTTTAACTCGGCTTCCAGGTGTCCGGGTAATTGTACGCCGTTTTCCATGTACTTATACCGTTCAAAGTTCATACCGGAGTAGATGAAGATGCCTACTGCAATAGTTACAAGCACTAGGAGGGTGATGATTCCCGGAGCATCAGCCGCCGCTTCGGAGATACCCGGAACAGTCTCCAGGAAGCTGGATAGGAGGATCAGCATGGCTGCGCCCAGAATACATAGGAAGACACCAATACCGATCTGCCTGCCCATGGATTTCTTAACAGATAAGTAAGCTTCGACTTCTTCTCTTGTAACCACCGGTTCATTAATGGCCTGGTCATCCTTTTGGATCCCAAGCTCAGTGATCAGTTCATCAATATTGCCGAATTCTGATATGACAATACCGATAGCTTCGTTTTCTGATTTCCCCTGATTTTTTAATTCATAATACTTTTCTTCCATATTAGACAGGATGTTGCCCTTAAGGTCTAATACCCGGGCTGTCTTAGGCAGGCCGGCAAACATATTTTCTAAATAGCTCCTGATAGTTTCCATTATACATTCCACTCCTTTATAAATCTGTTAATAACATCCTTTGTAAGCTCCCATTCTTCGCATTTCTCTTTGTAATAAGCCTGGCCTTTGGGGGTGATCCTGTAGTAGGTACGTCGTTTTCCGAAGGTCTCATCACCGTAGAAGGATTCAATATATCCGTTCTTCTCCAGCCGGTCAAAGGCAGAATAGAGGGTTGTTTCCTTCATAATATATTTTTCCTCGGACAGCTCCTTGATATTCTTTGATATTTCATACCCGTAAGAATCCCCGCCAAGAAGAAGGTAAAGGATGATGGTATCATTGTAACCCCTGATAACATCGCTGCTAATCAAAAAGCTCCCTCCTTTCTACTCCATCTATCGTACTTCGTCTGTCGTAGTAATCTGAGTATAGCATAACTACTACGACAGGTAAAGTACTTTTTTGAATTTTTTGAAAAAATTTTTGGACGGTGCCTTGTTTTGGATGTAAAGTCTGCTTTGTGTACACGGATGTTTATTGTTGTGGTATTGAAAAGATTTAATGTCGGGGCATTTTTGGGAAATTGAAAATTAGGATGTTTACAAAAAATAGTTATCGGGCGATAATGATACTTAGGAATAGGAATAGGAATAGGAATAGGAATAGGAATAGGAATAGGAATAGGAATAGGAATAGGAATAGGAATAGGAATAGGAATAGGAATAGGAATAGGAATAGGAATAGGAATAGGGATTAGCAGTGGGGGGCGGGATAAAGAATTTGAAATATGCCCTAAATATGCCCTACAAGCCTATAGATAGATACGTTAAGAAATAGACAAAAAGGGATAGGGAAGGGGGATTATTATGTATGACAGGATAACACAAAAAGACATCAAACGGATGGAAGAAGAGATTGAATACCGTAAGCTGGTGGTGAGAAAGGAAGCCCTTGAGGATGTAAAGGATGCCAGGGCACACGGGGATTTAAGCGAGAACTTTGAATATAAGGCGGCAAAGCAGTTCAAAAACCAAAATGAGAGCAGAATAAGGTATCTGGAGCGGATGATAAAAACAGCCAGGATTATTCCCGAGGATTCTGTCTCCGATGAGGTGGGCCTAAACGATAAGGTGACGATCTATTACCCGGCGGACGAAGAAGAGGAGACCGTGAAAATCGTAACCACTGTCAGGTCAAATTCCTTAAAAGGGAGGATAAGCATCGATTCGCCCCTGGGAAAGGCCTTATTACGCCATAAGGTATCCGATCAGATTACCGTGAGGGCGAATGATACCAGCTTTTATGAGGTGGTTATCAGGAGGATAGAGAAGCTGGAGGACGATGGGGAGGATGAATTAAGGAAGTATTAACTGGAGGGAAAGCGGCCTGTTTTCCTGTTATAAAAATGATATTCAAATTAAGGAGCTATCCCGGAAAAATAATTTCCAGATACTTTTAAGGAATAGCCGCAAAGGACAGGAAATATATTTCTTGCTTGAAATATTAGGAAGAAACCGCTACAATATGGATAGCTGAAATATAGCCGATAGGGGGAGTTTAATGGGAGATATTATAATTCAGGAAGTGAATTATAAGGCAATGCTGACGTTGTTTATCAATCTGCTGTTCCTGGTAGCAGGGATCTGCGTGGTGGGCTTTGGTATCTGCCGCCATGTCATCGGTTATTGGCTGCCGGGTGTTGTGATCAGCGTGATGCTTTTAATTGCATTTGCCGGGGCACTAATAAAGGCTCTGGAGATTAAAAAGCTGTTAACCATTACCCATGACGGAATAGTCGATAACTCCACAATCGGCGGTATAGGCTATATTTCCTTTGATGACATTAAAGAATTCATGGTCATAACCGTGAACAAAAGGGATGCCATTGCAGTGATCCCTAAGGATGTTAATAGCTTCTTATTAAAATTCAACACAACGAAACGGAGAATGATGAACCGCAACTTAAACCAGAGTCTCCCGCCGGTCACCATATTTGTCAATAAAGCCAAGAACATGGAGCCGGAGGATATCCTGTCCTTACTGCAAAAGAGGCTTTCCGATTACAGCAGCTTGTACGAGTAAAGCTTGGCACTGCTTTGCAGATATCAGGCGTAGACTTAAGTGAAACTTGCCCAAAACAGTGCTGGAATATATACAAATTAAACAATGCGCAGCAAGGGTTGAAAAAATAGGTTGTAATATTTACAGACCTATGCTACAATACCTAATTGTGATATGTTATACAAAATTCCTTGCTCTTTAAATGTGAGCCTGATTCTTCGTCGGTCAGGTTGCATTAGATAAGGGCCAGAGACCAGAAGGAGGTGCTACGCAACTATGAATCAATATGAATTAGCCTTAGTTGTAAACGCAAAAATCGAGGATGAAGCCAGATTAGCTACATTAGAAGCAGCAAAAGAACTGATTGCCAGA
>JARKQP010000333.1 GCA_029974875.1 Mobilitalea sp. | reverse complement strand
AAGGGAACACCGGTGTTGCGGCATATGGTGTCATAGCTAACCTGTCCTTAGTGGTCATGGCAATATATACGGGTGTGGCACAAGGTATCCAGCCGATTATCAGCAGCAATTACGGGGCCGGGAACCGGGCAAATGTTTCCGCGATCCTGCGCTATGCCCTGATTTCCTTGCTAATTATATCGGCTATCGTTTACTCAGGTGTTTTTTTCGGAGCATCACAGATAGCCAATATATTCAACAGTGAACAAAATATTCTTTTGCAAAGCATCGCTGTAACCGGGTTGAAGTATTATTTTACTGCCTGCTTATTTGCCGGCTTTAATGTCATCCTGTCGGTTTACTTTACTTCTACGGAATACGCGCTCCCTGCCCATGTTATTTCAATCCTGCGCGGATTTGTAATTATCATCCCTATGGCCTTCCTGCTATCGTCAGCCGGTGGAATGACAGGCGTCTGGTTCGCATTTCCGGCAACTGAATTATTAGTGGGCATCCTCGGGATTACTCTGTACCTGCTGCACAGAAATAGGGCCAGACATAAGGACAACAACGGTTACAGCTAATTAAAAGCTATTTATAAATACCGTAGGTTTGGTTCACATCCTGGATATAGATGATGCCCTTTCCCGGCTCATCCATATCCAGATCCTTTCTGATAGATGTCACGATATCCTGCGTCATGTCTGTCTCTGAAAGTATTATTACAATTTCCTTTTCCGGTTCAATATCCATAGAAAATAATTTACTGGTTTCATGGATACCTGAACCTCTCCCGTTCATGATGGTGCCTCCCTTTGAGCCTGCCTTTGTAGCAGCCCCGACAACATCCTCCGCTTTTCCTTTTTCAACAATCACTGTAATCACTTTATACATCGTAGCTTTTTCATCTCCCTTACGGCTCATTTGATCACATCTGTAGCATCTCGTTCCCACCGCTGCACAGATAGAGGTTGTAAATGCAATTCCATGGTTTGGCTTGTTGAATTTATACTCCTCATTTAATCCCTCCAATGCCTGATATGCGGTTTTCTTATCAGCGATCATATATAATATTTCCTTTCTTATATCAGAAAGGCCTATATAATCCCATATCTTATTGTTCACAGTTCCTTTTGCTAATGATATTGTTCCGCCATGTACCCCATGGTGCTTCGCTGACTTTAATATTTTACTTCCCATTCCATAATTTACAATGACACAAATCAGCTCAAGTTCTACAATATCCTTTTCATTATCCATTGCTGATAACCTCTCCCTTCCTGGACTTTAATTTAAATATTAATCCCAATATCTGTAATGCAATTAATGGCGTCATGGCAACCATTGCAATCATTCCAAACCCGTCTACTAAAACATCGGCTCCTTCGATCGCTTCCGCTACCCCCTGGGCATAGGCCAGAATAAAGGTGGCTGTCATGGGACCCGAGGCAACTCCTCCTGAATCAAATCCAATACCAACAAAAAGCTTAGGCACAAAATAAGACATCGCTATGGATATTATATATCCTGGAAGAAGATATTGCCACAGCTGCAGCTCCGGTACCAATATTCTGATCATGGATAACGCGACCGAAATGCCGACCCCTATGGCCAAGGTGACCATGACGGCACTTCTCTTTACATATCCGCTGGTAACGTCCTCGATCTGATGGGTCAATACATATACCGCCGGCTCTGCAAGTATCGTCACCACTCCCAGCACAAAGCCAATCAGGACCACATAAAGCTTATTATCCAAACGGGCAATGCTATATCCAACAGCACTTCCCACATCCATAAACCCGGCATTGACACCGACTAAAAACATCACCAGTCCGATGAAATTAAATAGTATCCCAAATAATATCCTCCGTACCTCCCTCTTTGGCAGCTTAAAAGAAATTTTTTGGAAAACGATGAACAGCACCAGAACCGGAAGCAGGGCTATGGCTATCTCACCTGTTATTTTCGGAAATTCATGGATAAATGGATAAAGAATGGAATCGGATACCTGTCCCTGTTCCAAACTGCCCGTTATCTTATCTGTTTTTGATACGATGCTCATAACCATGACTGCTATAATTGCCCCTGTTGACGCGATGGCAACCAATCCGAAGCTATCCTTTTCCGAGGCCTTACTGTCCTTCTTCAATTTCGAGACACCAATTGCCAACGCCAGGATAAAAGGAACCGTCAAGGCACCTGTCGTTGCCCCCGAAGCATCAAAGGATATGGCCAGGAACTCCTTTGAGGTAAAAAGAGCTAATACCAATATGATACCATACAAAATTGTTAATAATTTGTATAACGGAAAATTATAAACGATACGGGCAAGGCCAATCGCAAGCATACATGCAATACCGATTGACACTATAATAACAATACTTCCTTTTGAAATCAACCCCGATGTGACGGCATCAACCTGCCCCGCCAGGATATGAAGATCCGGTTCTGCAACCGATATGAAAAAACCAAGCATCAGGCCGGCAATGGCTACCATCCATAATTTATTGGTTTTTGCAATTGCTGAACCCATATTATTTCCGATCGGAGTAATTCCGATATCTACCCCAATTAAAAAAACGGTCAGTCCAAAGATAATTAGAACTGCCCCCATTAAAAACCTTACGATTAACGGTGTCTCAAGGGGCGTTAAGGTAAAATTTAGTACCAACACAATGACTGTGATCGGGAGAACTGAGAATAAGACCTCTTTCAATTTTTCACTGAATACACTCAAATACTTTTCTTCCTTTCCTGCTTAATTTTACGGCTATGAATTTCATAATCACGTTAAGAGCTGTCACTAGCCGATATTACATACAACTGGCATCCTTCTTGTATTGCTGTTGATGGGAAGAGGTTTTTTCAATGGCATGTAAATCATATTTTCCACTATGAACAGCATTTAAGAACAAAGTTCCTAACAGGAGTCTGTCTTTCACTGCAATTCTGTTCCAGACATACCCCTTAAATAAATCCTTGACCAGGAATACCTCCCCGTCCAATAACCTGTCTGTTTCTTTCATAGCCTCTTCCAATAACTCGTTTACATCATACATAAAAATCTCTCCTTTTCTACAGCATTCTTAAGAACGTGCTTATGCATATTGTCAAGCACATTGTTAAGAATATTGTATTTGTTTTTCATCAGCAAGTCAAATGTTAATTTTAAAAAATCCTACGCCTGCTGTAATTAAAATAACAAGCCCAGGCCAGAACTCCCCTAAAGGATATAAAAAACGCGATGCAGATTTTGCCCTTCTGCGCCGCGTCTTTGCCTGCTTTATAGTATTACTACACCCTTATCTGCCATGTATTCCAGCATATCGTCTTCCCATATGGAGGCCTGGACCTCACCGATGTGTACCTTGTCCATAAAGTACATACAGATTCTGGACTGTCCGATTCCTCCCCCTATGGTAAAGGGCAGCCGGCCATTTAAAATATCCTGGTGGTAGGGCAATTGTCTTCTGTCATCCGCATTTGCCAGTGTCAGCTGGGTATCCATGGACTCTGCATCCACCCGGATGCCCATGGAGGACACCTCAAAGGCTATGTCCAACAGCCTGTGGTACAAAATCAGATCCCCGTTCAAGCTCCAGTCATCATAATCCGGTGCGCGCCCGTCATGCTTCTCCCCGTTCCTTAGCTTACCGCCTATCTGCAGGATGAATATGGCTCCTTTTTCCTTTACATAAGCCGCTTCCCTTTCCTTCGGTGTAAGCTCCTGATACCTGTCCGCCAGCTCCTGGCTTGTAATGAAGGTCACTTCCTTTGGCAGCTTGGCCTCAAACAGCGCAAACTTGCTGCCCACATACTCCTCAGTCTCCAGGAATACTTCATAAATCTTATTTACAGTATCCTTTAAGGTTTCAAGGGTTCTTTCCTCCCTTAGGATCACCTTCTCCCAATCCCATTGGTCAACGTAGATGGAATGGATATTATCCAGGGTCTCATCACATCTGATGGCATTCATGTCAGTGTAGAGCCCTTCCCCTGGGCCGAATTCATATCTTTTTAGTGCCATCCTTTTCCACTTGGCAAGGGACTGGACTACCTCACATTTTCTTTCCTGTGTGCCGATTCCGGAAAATGAGACCGGACGCTCCACACCGTTCAAATTATCATTGAGTCCCGTCTCCGGCAATACGAATAACGGAGCCGATACTCTGGTTAAGTTCAGCTTCTTTGCCAGGCTATTTTCAAAATAATCCTTAATCAGCTTGATTGCTATCTCGGTTTCCCTCAGCGTTGTCTTGCTGGAATACCCTTCAGGTATATAATGCATACAGCTACCTCCATGTTTTATCTTTCCTGCTTTCCCCTTTCAGCTGTAATCCGGTAATAGACCCGGCGCCGCGTTCTGCGCCAAAGGTTCGTCCCGTTACCTCCCTTGCTTATAGCGGCTGAACTTACCATCTGAAAAATAGAAAGTCCAGCCGCCTCAGAAAAAGCTCTACGTCTAAGTTTAAATGCATGTGTCCAAGAAAGCAATAGAAAATTAAAAAATTCTGGCCATACGCCTTACTTTTCTACAACCAGCGGCCTCATCATATCGTAATCCTCATGCTCCAGGATATGGCAATGCCATACATAATCCCCGCAATGCTCTTTAAAGTGCATGATAATTGAGGTCACCTGGCCTGGGTCTGTCCTCACTACATCCTTTGGCCCGGTTTCATAATCCAGGGGCGGAGTTAATGTCCTTAAGTCGAACTTATAATCACCATCCTTATCAAAATCCCTCTCTGTAAACACCTTCCTCCCAAGTACCTCAAAATGGACAAGGTGGAGATGGACCGGATGGGGAAAACCGAACTTATTCACAAAATGCCATATTT
Source organism: Mobilitalea sp. (assembly GCA_029974875.1). The sequence goes on along the minus strand of JARKQP010000333.1, from coordinate 1,919 downwards.
CAATGGTATCTAATTTGGGCTTTTCCGTGGCCGGATCGCTCCACATCCTATAATTTAGCATGTGCATTACCCTGCCATAATGATCCGTCATTTCATCCAGCACCAATGTCCTCTCCTTTACAGCCAGGGAAGGATCCAGCTTGTGGAAGGGCATCAGCTCCTTAGGGACCGTGCTGGTATCCGGGCAGGATAATTCCTGGCCTACCTTAAATTTCATAATAACTCCCATATCCGTATCCGCTGCTCCTCCTCCCAGATTCTCCAGGATGATTTCCTTCCCTTTATATGCCGAGAAATCAATGATTACATCCATCCGTTCCGCAGGCTCCATAATAAAGGATTCGATATCCACAGAATGGTGCAGGAAGCCTAAATCCGTACCAATCTGGTGGAATACTTCCCCATTGCTTAATTTAAGCTCATAGGCCCGGAGATTTGATCCGTTCAGAATCCGGAACCTGTATCTGCGGGGCTCTACCTTTAGGTATGGCCAGAGCCTTCCGTTTACGACAATCGTATTGCCCAGGAAAAATGAAGGTGTCGACGGAACAGGATTATCAACGGGAGGAATGGCATTATCCGGATAGAACAAGGAGCCGTCCTTATTAAAGGATTTGTCCTGGATCAGGATTGGTATTTCAAAGGGTCCTGCCGGGAGGTTCAGCCTTTTCTCCAAAAAATCCCTTATAATATAGAAGCCAGCCAGCCCGGAATACACATTCAGCCTGGTGATCCCCATCGCATGGTCGTGATACCACAGGGTAGCCCCGGCCTGGTGGTTCGTATATTCATATACCTCCCTGGTATATTTATGCCCAACATATTCATTTCCTTTGGTAAACCAGGCTTCCGGATGCCCATCACTGTCAGCCGCCACATTAGCGCCATGCACATGGGTAACCGTCCTTACATCCGGGGTATCCATCGCTCCGTGGAGCGTATGGTCCACCGGCAGCAAATGCTTCTTAGGCAGCATATTTTTCCACTTTACTTTAATCGGCACATCCTTGGAAACCTCAAGGGTGGGACCGGGGTACGTCCCATTATAGCCCCAGACTGTAGTTAATGGAAAATCTCTATGAAATCTGTGCTTTGCTTCCATCATTGCAATTTCATAATATAATTCTTTGTCATTTGCTGCAGGGTATCCGCGGGCCGGCCTCGCTATATCCGGTACCGGCAGCGAATCCACGAACTTCGGAATGGTCGAGGGATCGGATGGATTTACCCTATTATCCTCTTCTCCGCAATTCTCTGGCTTGCCCGGATAATATCTCATATATTCATTCATTATGGAACCTCCATTCATAATATAGGCTTCAGACGAAAGTCATCTATATTAATCATTTTATGTAGCAAGTATGACTTTGTGTCTAAGCGTGTCGACCATTGTATGATTATGTTACAAAAGGGTTTCTTATATTTATCTTTACATTCCAAGTAACATATGTTACTATTAACCTATGTTACTTGAATCGGGGTGTATTTATGTCAATAGAATTTGCTATCTTAGGTATCTTAAGCTGGAAGCCATCAACAGGGTATGAATTAAAAAAGATTTTTGAGGCCTCCTCTTTTATGCATTGGTCCGGCAATAATAACCAGATATATAAAGCATTAATTAAGCTGGAGGAGCATGGACTGGTTACCAGCAAGCTAGTCCACCAGGATAATGCCCCTTCCAAAAAAATATATACCATAACCCAGGAAGGGCTTACGGAGCTAAAGGAATGGACTCTGTCAGCACCGGAGGCTCCTGAGATAAAGAAATCCTTTTTGCTGCAGCGTGCCTGGTCCGATGGATTAAGTGACCAGGAATTAAAGGAGCTATTCCTTGCCTACAAAAGTGAGCTTAAAATGCAGCTGGTCATGCAGTATGAGAAAAAAAGGCGTGCTCTCCATTCACCGGATAGGAATCC
>JARKQP010000316.1 GCA_029974875.1 Mobilitalea sp. | reverse complement strand
CTCCGAAAGCACCTGCTCAATTTTCTCCTGAATCGTCTTCTCTCCCTTGCCAAGCCGCTGCCAGCCCTTGTAACGGCCTCCGTCATATTGTATTGTCAGCTTATAATTGTACACTCCCATTTCCTCCATTTAGATCATCCGTATATATCAGCATGATAGCCATTGCATTTCTAACCTTTGCATTCTGGCCTTTACATTCCTGACTTTTACATTCCTGACTTTTGCATTCTGGCCTTTGCATTCTGGCCTTTGCATTCCTGGCCTTTGCATTCCTGACTTTTGCATTCTGGCCTTTGCATTCCTGGCTTTTGCATTCTGACCTTTGCATTCCTGACCTTTGCTCCTCCCAGGAATATGGGTCTTCCTATATTCCGTTGGATCCTGCTTTTTCACATTGTAGGATACATTATTTTAGTTATACCATTATCACCCCCGGCAGGTCAACCTATGGTTATATTGGTCTATACTTTTTCTTTCCAATTCCTTTCCAATTTTTTTTAACTGTATAGCCTTGTTTTATCAGTTGCATACTAAGAGTTATGATACAATGACCAGAAAGCCGGGTGAATTGATGCAAACGGAAAAAAGATTAACCGCCGCATATAAAAATGCAAAGCTGGAATACTTTGATGGAAGCTCCAAGTATGTATTTTTCAGTGATACCCACCGTGGTGATGACAGCGTGTCGGATGAATTCGCCAGAAACCAGAATATCTACATCCATGCACTAAATTATTACTATAACCGGGACTTTGTATACGTAGAGGTCGGGGATGGGGATGAGCTTTGGGAATATCCTAACTTTAAGCATATACGCCTTGCACATACCGATTGCTTTGTTGTCCTAAAGAAGTTTTTTGATGCGGGCAGGCTTATTATGCTATATGGTAACCATAACATCTTTTTAAAGGACAAGGATTTTGTCAGACGCAATCTTTTCGACTTTTACGATGAATATAAGCAGGAACGGGTGGAGCTCTTTAGGGATATTACCCCCCACGAGGCTCTCCTATTAAAGCATCAGGAGACGGACCAGGAGATCCTGGTGGTCCATGGGCACCAGGGAGATTTCATGAATGACCAGGGCTGGCGTATTTCCATGCTCCTTTTACGGTATTTTTGGAGATTCATGCATGTGGTCGGCTTTGAGAATCCTGCCAGCCCGGCCCGTAACCTGTTTAAACGGCATAAGGTGGAAAGGGCCTATAACAAATGGATTGAAAAGCATAAAACCATGCTGATCTGCGGACATACCCACAGGCCGAAATATCCCAAGTATGGTGACCTGCCCTATTTCAATACCGGCTGCTGCATCCATACCAGGGGTATCTGCAGCATTGAAATTGAAAATGATGAAATTTTAATGGTGGACTGGCGGATCGTTGCGAATGACGCCGGCGTAATAAAAATTGAGCGCCAGGTGGTCAGGGGGCCGGAGCCCCTTGACCGCTTTGATTGTAAAAAGAACCCTTTCTCTACCCATTGCGGCTGTGATGACGAATTTGAGGATGAATAGCCTCCCAATTTTTAAGAAAAATTTAGCTTTATAAAAAATACACTCTTCGGGCAATCTAATCATATAAGCTGGAGCAAAAATTTTTAGAACTTCCAAAGTCTTACTCTAGTAAGACTTTTCACACTTGCTCCTGCTTAAATCATGGTTGGCCAAATGGAGGGTATTTATGAAATTACGTGATATTATGTCAAAAGATGTGGTCAGTTTAAGATCAGACGATTCCATCGAACGCGCTGCCCAGCTTATGAAGCAGTATAATTGCGGTTCCATTCCTGTGTGCACCCAGGATAAATTAATTGGTATCGTAACAGACCGTGACATTGCTTTAAGAAGTGTTGCCTCCGGTCAGGATTCAAACCAGAAGGTTAGCGACGTTATGACGGATTCCGTTGTATTTGCCAGCCCGGAAACAGATGTCCGGGATGCTGCAAAATTAATGAGCGACCGTCAGATCCGCAGGTTACCTGTTGTTGAAAACAGCAACCTTGTCGGCATTGTTGCCCTGGGTGATATTTCCCTGGAGCCGTCCTGCCAGGACTGCGCAGAGGATGCTTTAAGCAATATTTCAAAGCCAGGCATGAACGCGTGGTAACGCATTTACAGACCGGAAATATTTAAAAAGACAGGGAATCAGGCTGCACCATCAGCCTGATTCCCTTGTCATAAATGAACCGGGGAAGCACTGGAGGGTGCGGCTCCGGTTTATTTTCTAAAATTAATCTTAATTTTTATCAAAATATGATGGAATTTCCCTCTTTCAATGATACAATGGTTATATTGCATTTTTATTGGGAGGTTCACTTTATGAATAAATTTTTTAAATCCTTAAATAAAAATAGGAATATTGGCCTTCGCATAATCTATTTTATCCTCAGGCTGCTTGTTATTCTTGTGGCTATTGACCAGCTGCTCAGCAGAAACTTTGAAAATCTATTCTTATGCATATTGACCTTAGTTCTGTTTCTGGTCCCCAGCTTCATTGAAAAGAGGATACATATTGATATACCGGATGTTCTTGAGGTGATTATCCTATTATTTATTTTTTCCGCTGAGATTCTGGGCGAAATACAGGAATATTATATTCTCTTTCCCTATTGGGATACGGTATTACACACAATTAACGGCTTCCTTGCGGCAGCCATTGGATTTTCGTTAATTGATATCCTAAACAAAAATGATAAATTCGCCATCTCCCTATCCCCGGTATTTGTGGCTTTAGTTGCCTTTTGCTTCTCTATGACAATCGGTGTATTATGGGAGTTTTTTGAATTCGGTGTTGACCAGCTGATGGGTTATGATATGCAAAAGGATACCTTTGTACATTCCTTTAATACAGTTTTATTAAATCCGGAGGGCGCAAATGTTCCTGTTAATGTAACCATCCAAAGCCTGGTGGTAAATGGGGAGCCCTGGGATGCCTATATTGACCTGGGCCTCTATGATACTATGATGGATCTGATCGTTAATTTCATCGGTGCCGCGGTCTTCTCCATCTTCGGTTATTTTTATATTAAGCGCAGGGGAAAGAGTTACTTCTTGAAAGGAATCCTCCCCAGGCTTAAGACAGAAACCGATACCTGATTTAACAAAACAATGAGGATGCTGCAAAGTGAAGGTAATACACCATATATTGCAAATATTAAAGAATACTTCTGCAATATATGGTATAGGCTCTTCTTTTTGCAACACCCTCAATCTACCACCTTGAAACAATACCGGAAAAAAGAAGAATGCTCCTCCTTCTTTAGTATTCCACTTCCTGTAAGAACAAGCCCTGGACACTGGCAGGCGTATTTCCTGCTTCCGGCTGGTCAGGATCAAGTATTTTCTCAATCTCCCACATACTCCGGTTCCCCAGGCCTATTTCCAATAAAGTACTCACCAGCATGCGCGCCATATTGTGCAGGAAGTCATTTGCCTTAATTGTAATCCGGATTTCCTTTGGATCCTCATTAATATCAATAAAATAGATCTCCTTCTCGGTAGATTTACCTTTTTTTACAGAAGAAAACTTCTTGAAATCATGCTTCCCCAATAATAATTTCGCCGCTTCCTTCATATGGATAACATTGGGCTGATGGAAGCAATAGTAAGTGTATTTACGGTCAAATACACTCGGAACATCACCGATTGCAATGCGGTATAGATAGGTTTTACTTTTCGCATTCAAGCTGGCATGAAACCGCTCCGGCACTTCTTCTACGCCGGTTACAGCGATATCCATGGGTAAGTACCGGTTAAAATAGTTCTTAATCTCATAGCATTTCATGTCCGTATTTGTCTTAAAGTTTGCGATCTGGGCATAGGCATGTGCTCCCGCTTCTGTCCTGCTGCCACAGTTAAGCTCCACCTGCTCCCCAGTCATCTTATGAAGAACCTCCAGCAGCTTATTCTCGATGGTGTTCTCCGCTTCATCTTTTCCAAGGCGTTGCCATCCACTATAACGGCTGCCATCGTACTCCATAGTCAATTTTATATTTCTCATATACTCCAATACCTTTCATTTTTATAAAAACTGTACCTTATAAAATATAGCATATAAATAGAGGAATGTGGTAACTATTTTCCCTCATCCTTCTGATACTTGAAAACCCGGCTCCCTTTTTATAAAGTAGCGGAAGTAGAGGACAAATAAAATTGAGGTTATAGTCCAGGTTAAAGGATAGCAAAAAATCAGGGTTCTAATATTATGCCAGATGGGTACCATGGTAAAAATCCAAACCACCCGAAGTCCACAGATTCCAAGGCCGGTCATAAGCATGGGGATAAGGGAATTTCCCATTCCCCGTAAGGATCCTGAGATAATCTCAATCAATACATAGGTGCAGAAGGTCGGAACCATAAATTGAAGTATTTCAACTCCCCGCTCTATGACCTGGGTATCCTTGGTAAAGAGGACATAGATACTGGGTCCCGCCAGGTAAAGAACCAGGCTTAAGCCTGCCGCCGCTGCTGCCGTCATAATGAGACAGGTCCTGATTCCCTTCCGGACGCGGTCATAATTACCGGCTCCGTAATTCTGCCCCACAAAGGTTGTGACTGAGATACCAAAGGAGCTCATGGTCATCCAGAAGAGGCCGTCAATCTTTCCATAGGCTGTCCAGGCCGCAATTGTATTGGTTCCAAAGCTGTTGATACTGGATTGGATAATAATATTGGAGGAGGTATACATAAGGGACTGGAGCCCTGAGGGGATCCCGATCCTGATAATCTTCATGAGTACCTTTTTATGGAATCTTATCTTTCTTATATATAAACGGTAGCACTCCCTTGTTTTCATCAGGGTGATACAGATTAACACGGCACTAAAAACCTGGGAAATCACAGTAGCAATTGCCACACCCGCAACTCCCAGATGGAGGACTACGACAAATAATAGATCCAGAACGATATTTAAGCCCACGCTGGCCGCCAGATAATATAAGGGTCTTTTGGAATCCCCCACCGCGCGCAGGATCCCGGCTCCCATGTTATAGACCAGGTTAGCGATAGTGCCGCAAAAATAGATGCGGATAAAGGTGAGGGAATAAGGAATGATATCCTCCGGCGTACCCATCCACCGGAATGCCAGGGGCGCCCCCAGGATGCCGATAACCATAATTACCGCACCGGCCGCTATTGCGAGGGCAATTGCAGTATGGACCGCTTTGCTTACTCCCTTTTCGTTTCCTGCCCCATAATACTGGGATATCGTCACTGTCGCACCGGAGGAGGTACCGACAAAAAAACCAATGAATACGTTTATTAAGGTACCCGTCGTACCCCCAACTGCTGATAATGCCTCTTTTCCAACATACCGTCCTACGACAACGGCATCCACCGTATTATAAAGCTGCTGAAGAAATGTACCAAACAGCAGCGGAAAGAAAAACAATAATAGCTGCTTCCAGATGACCCCTTCTGTAATACTGTTGCTTTGTCCTACCCTAGCCTTCATCCCTTATCCCCATCCCCTTTGATAGAGTTCGTCCAAGGTTAAAGCACATTGCTTTTAACCCTTTTTGTAAAAATCTAAGATCATATTCTACTCCAAACAAAGAGAATGTGCAAGATAAGCAATTGCCAAATTATCTCCGCCCCAAATACTACTTATATGTGAAAATGAATAAAACCCTGCCACCTGTAGATACTATTTTATCAAAACGAGACAGGAGGCAGTTCATTGGATAATAATAAAAACCGAATGAAAGACAGGGAGAAAAGCAATCCGGAGCTTCGGAAAATGGATCCCACCGGTAACTCGGACCACGGGATCATAAACGGACAGGTTATTGGAGTCCATGAGGGCAAGCATGAAAAAAGCCGGGCCGGCGGCAGAAATAAGAACCATTAATGATCCACTGCTATGGAAATGATTTTCTTTCTCTATAACTCTTAATGCAAAAGAGAGAAGCATCCCACCTGAGGTGGCCTCTTCTCTCTTTTTATATATAATGTGGGAATAAACAATAATAATAAAACCCGGAATAATTATGTATTCATGATCAATCTTACCCCGCCATAAATACCCGCGTCATTACCAAGGGATGCCAGGCTGAACTGTGTCTGCTCCGAAGCCGGGAACGCATATTTTTCGAAAGCATGTCTCACGCCCTCCACTAAGATACTTCCTGCCTTTGACACTCCTCCGCCCAGTACGATAATCTCAGGATCTGTTACACAGGAGATTGCAGCCAGCGCCATTCCCAGGTCATCATACATCAGCTCCGTTACCTTCAGTGCAACAGCATCCCCCTCCTTTGCAAGGTTGAAGACATCCTTTGCTTCCAGGTTCTCTATGTCCCTTAATTTTGATTCCTCACTGCTGTCCTTTAAAAGCTCCTTGGCGTACCGGACGATTCCTGTTGCTGAAGCATATCCTTCCAAGCAGCCTTTTTTGCCACAGCCGCAATTAAAATCCGAATCCCGTTTTATTTTAATATGTCCAATTTCACCGGCAGCCCCGTGATGGCCTGTGAGAACCTTACCATCCACGATAATGCCTCCGCCTACTCCGGTTCCAAGGGTAACAAAGATAACGTTGGCAAAGCCCTTTGCCCCGCCCTGCCACATCTCACCGAGTGCAGCCGCATTTGCATCATTTACAACCTCTACCGGGATACCCGTCAAGGAGGATAATTTTTCGGAGACATCAAAATCTCCCCAGCCGTTTAAGTTCACACAGCGCTTTACATATTTGCCATTCAGCACTGCACCGGGAACACCGATGCCAACGCCTTCGATATCATTTTTATGGATTTTGAATTCCTTCAGTTTATCGGTAATGGATGCTGCAATATCGGGAAGCAGCTGGTCACCATTATTTTCAGTTCTAGTTGGAATCTCCCATTTATCAAGCAGAAGTCCCTCTGTTTTAAATAATCCTAATTTAACCGTCGTTCCACCAAGATCCACACCTAATGCATATTCTCTCATTCATCACACCTCATCAAATTGTATGCGTACTCCCAGAAAATCAGCCGCAAAGATGCATGCAAAGAAAATTTGGGAGTGCCCTATATTTTTAAATTATATAATACATCAGGCCAGAAGTAAATCCTATTTAATTTTCGGCTTGTTTTATGTCATATTTTATCCAAAGCCTGAAGCTTCGTCAACTGTATGTTAAAATTAGCATATAAATTTTTGCATTATCTTAATTTATATGCGGATCAAATAATCCCCAGGAGTATCTTGTAGCCTGTACTATCCCGCCTCTGACTGTCTGGTTCTTAAAGCAGCTTGAGCTAATATTCACCCTAAAAATTTGAGATTTTTTGCTGTGTGTTCTATTTTTTATACTAATATAGATCAATTTAGGATATTTCTCTGATAAAAATAAGGCTATTTTTGAGTAGATAATCAAATAAGGTAATGCTAGACTATCTATATACCTATTATTGCAGGCCAGGGTTTATGCGGTACCGCAATGATGGCAAATCATTATATCAGACAGAAGAGGGATACTTATGAATACGAAATCATTATATAAGAATTTATTTATACTGGCGGTTCCGATTGCTTTACAAAATATGATATCATTATCAATCGGCCTCGCAGACAGCATGATGGTCGGATCCTTAGGCGAATTATCCATATCCGGCGTCTATATCTGTAACCAGATCCAGACGGTCCTGCAGATGCTTGCAGCAGGCATTGGTGCCGCGCAGATCGTTTTAGCCGCACAGTACTGGGGAAAGGGTGATAAAGAAAGTGTCAAAAATATAATCAACATCGCCCTTCGGATAGCAATCCTATGCGGCCTTCTTTTTTGGACAGTAGTTTTTTTCTTCCCTGAGAAGGTGCTTGGGCTATATACTGACGACCAGCAGGTACTCCTGGAGGCCTTGAAGTTTGCACGGGTTGTCTGCTTCAGCTACCTCTTCTTTTGTATCAGTAATGTACTGATGGCATCCCTTCGGTGTATTGGAACCGTTAAGATTGGGCTATATATTTCCATCATATCCTTCATTTTAAATATCGGATTAAATTGGATTCTTATTTTTGGTCATCTTGGCGCTCCGAAATTAGGGATCGCCGGTGCCGCAATAGCAACCCTTACGACCCGAATTGTAGAATTTATCATTGTTGTAGGCTATGTCCTTTTCGTTGATAAAAAGTTGAAATATAAGCTGCGCAATTTCTCCATGAGCAACTGGCAGCTATTAAAGGATTTTTTCCGTTATGGTACTCCTGTTATTCTTGGTGATGTACTATGGGGTATCAACCTTACGGTACAGGGTATGATCATCGGCAGATTAGGGGCATCCTCCATTGCCGCAGTCAGTATTGCCAACACTATCTTCTCCCTGGTAAGTGTCGGAGTATATGGCACAGCCCAGGCATCGTCAATTATCATCGGCAATGCAGCCGGCGAAGGGGACGTAGGAAAGATTAAGTTTATGTCCGGAAAATTGCAGAGGGTATTCTTAGGTGTTGGGATCTGTACGGGAGTACTGCTGTTTTCCATCCGGAATTTTATTTTATCCTTCTATTCCATTACACCTGAAACAAGGCATATTGCTTCCTTGCTAATACTGATTTTGTCAATCACTGTAATCGGAACCTCCTATCAGATGTCTACCCTGACCGGTATTGTCCGGGCAGGTGGTGCTACCCATTTTGTTCTGGTCAATGATATCTTCTTTGTATGGGGAATTGTAATCCCCTCCTCCTTGATCATGGCGTTTGTGGTTGGGGCACCGACCTGGATCATATTCCTATGCCTGAAATCAGACCAGGTTCTAAAATGCATCGTGGCTGTTATTGAGGTTAACCGTTATGACTGGATCAAAAAGCTGACAAAGGAGTTCCAACCGGCAAAGAGCGCTTAAATAGCTCCGGATCTCCCAACATAGCCAATCTTGTCTGAGACAGTACGCTAAATGTATGAATCCGAGGAAAGCTCCTTCAATCTGGAAATGTCCTTGATGACATAACACTCCTCCTGCTTTTCTAAAACCCCTTCCTTTACAAACTGCTGCAGGATGCGCAGCAGATGCCGGTAGCTGGTTCCGAGAAGCTCAGCCGTTTCCGTGAGGTTTTCCCGGAAGACCCTGTTATAAGCGGATTTCTTGTCCGTGTTTTTCTCAGAAAGATAGTAGATGTATTTGGCGAGCCGGTTTTGAAGTGTACATAAGATATTAGCAGAGCTTATGTCGGAGATCTTAACCAGCTTATTCGCTAAGGAAAAAGAGAGAAAATTTAAAAATTTAACATCCTTCAACAGCGCGCTCCTGATCTTTTCATCCTTTATTGGAATGGCGATGCAATGGCTTTCCTTAACCACCTTAATGGAGTTGGAGGGACTTGCAATTTGATATAGCTCCAGGTCACCTAAAATTTCAAACTCTTCAAAGAAACATAGCAGCAATGATTTACCGTTGCTTAGATTACTGCAAACCTTTAATTTACCGGACAGGAAAAAATAAATATAATCTATCGATTCTTTGTCCTGGTAAATCATATCATTCTTGCTAAACCGGACCAGCTTCAAGTATTTAGAAAAGTAATCAAAATCAGAAAAATAATCTGCAATTTTATAAGACTCAATATATTGGTTTAGTTGAAATTGATTAAGGTAGACCTTCATTATAACGCCTCCCCCTTTTATTACTGCATCAGTTTGCGTCGCCGGTAGATTTCCGGAGGATAATCCTTCCTTCAATTTTAACATCCTCTGCGGATTCTCCTTGGATTTCCGACAGGATTCTCCGTACCGCCAGCTCTCCCATTTCATTAAAAGGCTGTGCCACTGTGGAAATGGTGGGATCAAATTGCGCCGTAATGCCCAAATTATCGAAACCGGCTACATAAATATCCTCCGGTATGCGCAGCCCCTTTTCCTTAAAGGCTGAGATACAGCCGATTGCGATCTTATCATTAAAGCAGAATACTGCGTCCGGCATCTGAGGCAGTGCCATATAATAGTCTACCGCCTCTCTTCCTGTGGAATATCCCACGTCGCCCATATATTTGAACTCATCCGGCATGTCGATCCCTGCTTCCGCCAAGGCCTTGCGCACCCCTTTTTCACGGTCAACCGAGAATTTGGGCTCCACCTTGCCGCCAAGCTGTATTCCGACAATTCCAATCCGCTTCTTTCCCTTTTCAATCAGATGCTTTGTCATGCTATATGCAACAGCAGCGTTATCAATCGTAATGGATTTCTCATCACTGTCCTCAAAGGACATTACACCACCGCACAGCACTACCGGATATCTCTCCATAATATCATATAAAACCTTCCGGTCCAGCATAACATCCTGGAGGATAACCCCGTCAACCAGCCCCTGGTAAACCGGACTTAATGGCTTCGAGTTTTTAATGTAGGAGGGTGAAAAATAGAACAATATTGTATAGCCCGCCTTATCTGCCTCCGCAGTTACTGCATTCATGAATTCCGGAATCAGGACCGAAAATACCACCAGAATTGATTTTGTTTCTGATTTGCGCAGCATCCTCCCCGCAATATTCGGCTCATACTTCAACCGCTTGATTGCATCCAGAACCATTTCACGCCGCTTTTCACTGACCGCATCCGCATTGTTTAAAACGCGGGAAACCGTTGCCTTTGACACACCCGCACATTTAGCTACATCATCTATTGTTGCCATCCCAGCCTGCTCCTTATTATCAAAAATGTATTGTCATCATCTTAACACATTCCTGTCACAATGTTAAGAAAAACATTACAAATTGTATGGGACTGCCCTGTGATGTCGGCAGTCCCATACCTTCAATTCCTTATTTCACGTCCTCAAGCTTAACCCAAGCTCCGTCCCTGTTACTGCTCTCCACAGCTGCATGGACAAATCTGACACCTGTAATACCATCATCAACAGAGGGGAAATCATAATCATATTTTGTCAGTGGCTCTCCGTTGATTTTCTTGAGTATCACATTAATAAATACCCTGTAGATATTAGCAAATGCCTCATACAATCCCTCCGGATGTCCTGATGGGATTCTTGATACAGAAGCCGTTCGTTCTGTCACATATGCCATCCCCCTATTGTAGATCTGGGTTGGTTGCCCCTTTAAGGTTACATAGAGAATATTCGGATTTTCCTGAACCCACTCAATGGCACCCTTGGTTCCAAAGATGCGTACCATCAATCCGTTCATATGGCCGACACATACCTGGGATGAGCAAAATACGCCATGTGCCCCATTATTAAATTCAACAAGAATATTAGCATTCAGATCAAGAGGCTGGCCAAAATGATCGAGTACAGCTGCCACTCTCTTTACCTTAAGTCCGGTAATATAGGATACCGTATGTTCAATATGTGTTCCAATATCACCGACGCAGTTGGAGATGCCCGCAACCTTAGGATCCTTCCTCCATACCGAGAGTTTGTTCATGGTCTGGTCGCCTGCGCCGATATCGTCAATCAGCCATTCCTGAAGATATTCCGCATTAACATTAATTACCTCACCAATGGTTCCGTTTTCTACAAGTTCTCTTGCTTCTTTTACCATAGCATTGCCGGAATAGCTATAATTAACTGCGAAAAATAATCCACGTTCCTCCGCAATTTTCTTTAATTCCTCCGCCTGGTCCACTTCAAAGCACACGGGCTTCTCACATAGTACATGGATGCCGCATTCCAGGAACTTCTTAGCAACTTCATAGTGTAGAAAATTCGGGGTAGCGATGGTTACAAAATCAATTTTATCTGCTCTTTTGCTTTCCTTTTCCGCCATTTCCTTATAGTCCGCATAAATACGGTCATTTTCCAGCTGATAAAACTCCCCGCATTCCTTATTTGCAGCAGGATCCGGATTAAAACAGCCAGCCGCCAGAAATGCCGTTCCTTCAAAATGAATTGCCACTCTGTGAACTCCGCCAATAAAGGCGTTTCGGTCTCCTCCTACCATTCCATAAAGCAATGTTTTTCTGCTCATCATATTTCCTCCTTCTTTCACACATTATAGGATTTGCCCGTCAAAAATCTTTCTATAACTAGCGCGATGACATCTCCCAGGCAAACCCTACCATCAATTAATTTGCGATGGCATCATCAAATTTAATATCGGATTTTGCGAAATCCACCTTTCTTACAAAGGCAGCCGCCTCCGTTGCACCATAGATACGCTCCATACCGCTGTCCTCCCATTCCACGGAAAGAGGTCCGTCATAGCCGTAAGCATTCAGAACACGGATGATTTCTTCAAAGTTAACATCCCCGTGTCCTAAGGAACGGAAGTTCCAGCCCCTCCTTAAATCACCAAAATCAATGTGGGAGCCTAAAAGTCCTGATCGTCCGTCCAGCGTTACAGCCGCATCCTTCATATGTACATGGTATACCTTATTGATGAAATCCTTCAGGAACAAATGAGGCGTTATTCCCTGCCAGATCAAATGGCTGGGGTCAAAGTTCAAGCCGAATTCCGGTCTGTGTCCAAACTTTTTCAACAGCTTCTCTGTAGAATAATAGTCGAAGGCAATTTCTCCGGGATGTACCTCCAATGCGAATACGGCACCATTTTCCTTAATGACATCCAGGATAGGCTCCCATAGCTTAACTATGGTATTAAAGCCATCCTCAACCATCTCCTCCGTGGTCTGGGGGAAGGAATACAGATACTTCCAGATAGGAGATCCAACAAAGCCTGTAATAATTTTAACCCCCAGCTTATTTGCTGCAATTGCTGAGTATTTCATTGTTTCAACAGCCCATGCACGGATTTCCTCCGGCTTGTCTGCCAGCTCTGCCGGAGCAAAATTATTCAGGCGGGGGTCATTATAATCCCCGACACACTGTCCGATGATATGGGTTGCGATTGCCTTGCACTGAAGCCCGTACTTTTCCAGGGTCTCCTTAATGTAGGTTACATAGGCTGGATCTGTTGCCGCCTTTTTTACATCCAGGTGCTTGCCCCAGCATGCAATCTCAAGACCGTCATAGCCCATCTCCTTTGCTTTTTTACACATGTCATCAAATTCCAGGTCTGTCCACTGACAAGTTACTAAGGTTACTAATCTGCTCATCTTTTTTACCTCCATAATTTTATTTTAGAATTTTAGCCCAAAGCCCTTTAATCCAATCCCTGCAGCCTTGCAGCCTTTTCACTTTTTTCTGATAATTTAAGGTTAATTGAGGTTGCAAGCAATACACATAACAGGGCAAATCCGGTAATAATCTGCTGCAAGCTGCTTGATAATCCCATAGATACCAAGCCTGCACTGATTATTTTGATGGAGATTTCCCCGATGACAACTCCCAGCGTGATATTGATATATTTCTGCAAGGATAGTGCAATAATCATGCCCATAATTGGCTGGAAGGTCATGGACATGGTTGCCATATTATATTTTGCAGCGGCGGTACCTCCGTAGCTCAAATAAGCGATTGCTGCTACTCCAACGAAGAATCCGGCAACGAGGAATGCCTGTAATTTAACCTTTCTAGGGTTAATGCCTACGTTCTTGGCAATTAGGGAGCCGTTCCCGATTGCCCTGATATTGCCGCCAAAAACCGTATGGTTATATACAACATAATAGATAATCCCAATCACAATACACAGGATAAAAATATAAGGCGGCTGTCCCAAAACCGTTGCCCCGCTCTTCACTGATATTGGCCCACCGCTTTTGTAGATTGTTGTAGCTGCTTCATAAATAAGCATCATGCCGATGGTCGTTATGATGGACGGAATCCTTAAAAAGGTAAACACCAGGCCCGTAATCGTCTCCAGCAGGAAGGACATGACCAGGCATCCCAGGATTAAGCCGGGCAGGCCGAAAGAGCCGGATAAATCCGCCGCAATCATGGCAGCCAATGCAATGGTCGCCCCAGCGCTGAAATCCCATGCTCCGACGATCAGGTTAAAGCTGATGCCCCAACCGATCAGAATCGGAATTACTGCCTGTATCAATACCACCTTAATACTGATGGGAGTCCCAAATTTACCGCCTGACAATATTACAAACAGGAGGAACAATGCAACCGGCAGCAGTAACACCTTTAATGCATTTAATAAAGATTTATTTATTGCCTTCATATACACTCCTTATATGCCGATGCAAGGGATTCCCAAAATGAAGTATATTATTTTAGAAATCCCTTAGCTGATCCAGACAAGTCCTTACTGCCTTCTGCTTAACACATCCTCCATACCATAGCTATCACAGATCTCCTGGAACTTTTCATAAGTTAAATCCGGGTTGAAATATTTGCTGAGAGCCCTGATTTCCTCTTCATTATAAGCCAATGCCCCATCTTCACCTTCACAGTATTTAAAATATGCTTCACAGTCCTCCGAGCTCTTAAGCACCAGGTTATGCATCTTGGCCAGAACCTTATCTCCTCCGTTTAACGGATCTCCTGAGAGCTGGTTTACCAGCATCATGGTCGTGAACAGGATGTTAGGATACTGTCCTCCGATAGCGCAGGTAACAGTTCCGTTATCGATTTGCTCCGCAATGCCATCGATAAAATCTACCATTGCAAGCTTGATCTTGCCTGCTTTGCCCAGGGACTGGAGCGCCTGGATACAGCCCTGTCCCCTGGAATCACTGCCGCTGATACAGAAAATGCCATCACAATCAGGATAGCTGGCAACAATATTATTAACAGCCTCTGCCGCATCCGTGGCGTCTGTTAGGGTACGAACCTCCGTAACCACCTCAATACCATAGTCAGCCGCATTTTCCTTAAATACCTGGGCTCTTGTATCCGTTGTGATATCTCCGGTAGCGGGTCCTACGATTGCTGCCTTTTTAACCCCGTTTTCCTTAAAGGAGGCAAGGGCATCCATGGCTACCGCAGCTTCATCCGTATAGGCCCTGCCAACATAATATTTGCTTGAATCTAACATGTCCAAAATCTCCGGATCCGTCACATCACGCAAAAACTGTGCCCAGTATACCTCATTCTCATCACAAATCCGGGCAACCTTGGGAAGGACGTCCGTGGTAAAGTTAATGAATACGATAGCATCCGCTCCAGCCGAAATAACATTCTCAACACTTGTAATCTGGTCTTCCGGGGATACTGCACCTACATCATAGATTACTTTAAAGCCGCAGGCTTTCCCTGCCAGCTCCAGCAGCTCCGAACATTTTTGGAACAGCCCTCCTGAGGTTGTTACAACGATCATGGCTAATGTAAATTCTTCCGGAAGCTGGTTCCCTTTTGTTCCCGTTCCATCATTTTCCCCCGGCGCAGCTTTGTCTGACTGGGACGTTTTGTCTGAAGTCCCTGAGGTCTGCGTTGTATTGCCACAGCCTGTAAAGGTTCCCATAAAAACCAACACTACTACCAGTACTACCGAGATTTGTTTCACCCATCTTTTCATAATTACACCCGTGCCTTTCACTTTTTGATGACCTATTCAGAAAGTGAATAGGCCTTAATAAATAGTTTGAAAGTACTTTTTTCAAGCTTCCCGACATGCTGCCGTAGGCAGCACAAACATAATTGGGAAGAACGCTGCCCCTGCGTTCTTTCAGTGTGAAGCATAGAAGTTGTTAGGCACCGTTTTTTGGTGACTTAGAACTTCTCTTCACACTTTCCTTCTCCTTTTTATGAGTACACCTAAGAATCCACTTATTATGTATCTTAGTGGCTGATCCCGGAGTACGCTTAATCAATAACTGCAACGTTAGCACGTTCATAGGATAAGGCTACAATCAGCAGCAGGATGATTCCTTCAATTCCTTCCTGCAGCTTTGCATCCACCCCACAGAGCACCAGTCCATTTCCCAGTACTGCCAGGGAGAGGGCTCCAATGACGGCCGCCCTTACCCTTGCCTTAGAGCCCCCGGATAAAGGCATTCCTCCTAATACTAATGCAATCAGTACCTCTGTCTCAAACATCTGGCCCGTCGTCGTAAAGGAGGTTCCCGACCGGATTAAGCTTAAAAGTCCACATAAACCACCAAATAGCCCTGAGATGGAATAGGCTATTATTTTTACCTTGTTGACCGGCACACCGGACTGCAGCGCCGCCATCTCACCTGAACCGACTGCCTTACAGTACTTTCCGAACTTTGTCTTATTAAATAACAGGAAAACAATTACTAACACCAGCAGCGCAATGATTACCCTGTAGCTTAGTTTGTCATATTTATACATGGCAATGGGTAACGCAATGGAGCCGTCATTATTCAATATCCATGTCAGCCCACGGTACATGAATAAAACCGTAATGGAGATAATGAAGGGATTTAGCTGAAAGGCTGCATGCAATCCTCCGATCAGGATACCTGTCAGCGCCCCAATTACCAATACGGCAAGGAGCGCCGGTATAATTCCAAAGGATTTTGATACCAGGCACCCAACGGTAGCCGTGACACCCACCAGGCTTCCCAGGGAGAAATCCAGCTTGCCGATTGCCAAAACAAAGCTGGTGCCTAAGGCTCCGATCATAATAATCAGCATTTGGTTGACGATTACCTTGATGTTTCTTGGGGATAGGAGCTCATTGCCGCTTGCAATAGAGAAAATCAATACAATTGCTATCAATCCCATATATGGGACGAGAGCTTTAAAATCCAATTTATGTTTCACGACCTAAGCCCTCCTTTAAGAAATCATCTTGTCAATAATGTCTGATTCTGATAATGCTTCCGACCTTAGAAATTCACCGGAGACCTGCCCATTCTTCATGATGAGGATCCTGTCGCTCATGCCGATCAGCTCCGGAAGCTCCTCAGAAATCATCAGGATGGATTTTCCTTCCAATTTTAACTTTTCCATCAGCCGGTAGATGGCCGCCTTAACACCGATGTCAATTCCCCTTGTCGGGCAGTCCAGGATCAGGATTTCAGAATCATTCCCAAGCCATTTTGCAATTGCTACCTTCTGCTTGTTGCCTCCGCTGAGATTCATGACAAGCTGGTTAATACCGCTCATTTTCACCTCCAGCAGCTTTGCCATCTCAGAGCTTAGTGACTTTTCCTTTGACTCCGCGATCATAAACCCTTTTTTGATCTTGTCATAGGAAGGAAGACAGATATTTTCTTTAATGGATGCACTTAGGTGCAGGGCTTCCTGATCCCTGTTTTTTGATATGTATGCCACTTTATTGGCAATTGCCACACGGGGAGAGCTGATTTTCAAGCCCTTCCGGCTCAGGCTGACCGTTCCCCTGTCCGGTTTTTGCACGCCGAAGATAATTCTGCCAAGCTCGTGCATGCCGCAGTCCGTAAGTCCGCCCAGCCCCAGAATCTCACCTTTGTGCAGCTCGAAGGAAACATGGCGCACTTCCCTTTCAAAGCATACATCCTCCAGTTTTAAAACCACCTCACTGCCCCAGGTATGGTCATAATCGGAGCGGTAATAATGCTCCCCAAGCTCACGGCCAATCATCAGTGTCTTTAGAAGATCCGTATTTAGCTCCCTTCGTTCCACCGTCTTTACATATACGCCATCCCTCATAACGGAAACGCTGTCCGAATGCTGCATTAATTCTTCCAGGTCATGGGAAATAAAGATAACCGCCTTGTCCTTCGCACAAAGCCCATGCATCACCCTATAGAGGGTATCCCTTCCGGCCTGTGACAGGGCTGTTGTCGTCTCATCCACAATCAGCAGCTCCGGATCCCGGTAAATCGCCCTGGCTACTTCAATTAATTTTCTATTTTCAAAGGACACTGTATTAATCACTGCAGAGGGATCAATAAAATCAATCCCAATCTGCTGTAATGCCTTTTTTGCTTCTGCCCTCATGGCCTTGCGGTCAATGATACCGTTTTTTGAAAACTGCTTCTCATTCCCCAAAAACATATTTTCAGCAACCGTAAGATTGTTGATGGTTGCCATCTCCTGCACGATCATGCAGATCTTGTTGGCGCTGGAATCCATCATGGAATGGGGGGCGTAAGGCTGCCCCATCCATTCCATAGAACCGCTGTCCGGGGCAAAAACACCCGCAATAACATTTGATAGAGTTGATTTGCCGGAACCATTTTCACCAATCAAACCACGGATTTCACCGCGGTTAAATCCGATTGAAACATTTGAAAGAGCCACTGTTGATGAAAATCTTTTGGTGATATCGTTCATTTTCAGTAAGAGCTGTTTCTCCATATCCTTCTCCTTGTTTCAAGCCCCCGTTAATCCAAGGTTCCGTTTTTTAACCCCGTAGGAATCGGTTTTGGCTGCCTGCAGGTGGATTTCATCTTATAGACCTTGCCTGTCTTTGCGGCCACGTCAAAGCTTAATAATGCTTCCGTGACATGGTAAACCAGGTCTGTATTTGTCCTATGGCTCCTGCCGCTGACGATGGAGTAGGCCATGTCAAGGAGACCCAGCCCCCGCATGTTATCCTCTGATTTATTATAGAGCAGCGGAACCTCCTTGAAGAATTCATACATCTCCTGGGAATGGATCTTCTCTACCGCTTCCCCAACATCCATTCCTTCCACGCTGTCCACCATGCTGTTACCCCTTAACAGCTTTACGGGGCCTCCGAACATGTTCGGATCCGGCACCACCAGGGTTCCCTCCGATCCGAAGATCTCAAACTGGGGAAGGTTGGACAGCCATACATCAAAGCTCATATTAATGTTGACAACCACCCCGTTTTTGAATTCCATAATTCCGGCATAGTGTGTCATCACATCCACGTCAATTTCTTTCCCTCTCTGGGCCTTGCTGGTAATGACACGCTTATCAAAGGATTTCTTTGCAAGGCAGTAAATCTTATCAATGGGACCCAATAAGGAAACCAGCGCCGTAATATAGTAAGGTCCCATATCCAGCATGGGGCCTGCGCCCTCCTTATAATAGAATTCCGGTGCAGGATGCCAGGTCTCATGTCCATGTCCCACCAGATTAACGGTGGCACCGAGGGGCTTTCCGATCCAGCCCTCTTCAATGACCTTCCTGCAGGTCTGCAGCCCGGCGCCCAGGAAGGTATCCGGCGCACAGCCCAGCAGCAGGTTCTTCTCCTTAGCCAGTTCAATCTGTTCCTTGGCATCCTCCAGGGTCATAGCCAGGGGCTTTTCGCAGTACACATGCTTGCCTGCCTCCAGGGCTTTCATATTAATCTCCTTATGGGCCTTGGGAATCGTCAGGTTTGCGACAAGCTCCACCTCCGGGTCTGCCAGCAGCTCATCCACGGTACAAGCCTTAGGAACATTAAACTGCCCCGCTACCTCCTGCGCTTTCTCGGGGAACATATCCGCTACTGCAACTACCTCCAGGTTCTCAAAGAGCGTTGTAAGATTTCTCATATAGGTCTGGCAAATAACTCCACAGCCGATTATGCCGACTTTCACTTTTCTCATTGCTATACCATGCCTTTCTGTTTTTAATGTTCTTTATTCGTAAATAGGGTGTAATACGTGGTTGATATAGTATTTTGACAGCAGCATGGTTGCCATGGGATCCGGCGTTCCATCGGTCTCCAGTCCAATCCAGCCCTTGTATTCATATTTCTTTAACAGCTTCCACAGGCCTACAAAATCAACTGCCCCAGAGCCCAGCTCCCAGAACCAACGGTCACCGTTATCCTGGAATTCAGCACCCGCACATAGCCTTAATTCATCCGGTGAATTGGGGAAGGTGGTATCCTTTAAGTGGAAGTACTTTACAAAATCATGGTAGGTATCGTAGAACTTTACTACATCAAAGCCAAGGATTGATACCTGTGCCGTATCCAGGCAGAAGCCCACATATTTCTGGTCAATATGCTCAATATATCTCTCCAGCTCATCCTTATTGATAGAGCCCCAGAATTCCGTATGTACACAGGGAATAATGTCTTTTTCCGCACAACGCTTCCCAAATTCATTCATAAAATGTGCCGCATTCTGGATCTGCTCCTTATCCAGGGGTCCCAGTCCGTAGTATCCGCCGCAGGGCATGATATTGATCCTGTGTCCGCCTAATTCCTTTGTGAAATCAGCAATTGCATCCAGGGGCTGCAATGCCTCATCAAATTTTGATTTATCCTGGGAATTGAAGGCAATGGCAAAGGTTCCGGTAACCTCCTCAATTCCTCTTTTCTTTACAAACTCCGTGAATTTCTTTGCTTCCCCGAAGAATTGCTTGATGTAGGGTTCCATATGGAACATAAGCTCAATTCCGGTAAAGCCTGCACCAATATGGTATTTGATAATCTGATCCCAATCCAGGTAATATACCGCGTTGCTGAAGTCACCCTTGTACCATTCGTCCCAGTTAGTCAGCTGAGGATATTGAACCTTAAGGCCCCACATATTAGTCTGATATGAATATTTTAAATTTCCCATGCTCCCCGCCTCCTATCTCAATTTTTCTACAATTTTATGTTGAACGAACCAGCCCAGCTTTAGCAGTCCGCGATATACATCCAGTGTCTTCTTCTGTTCACAAATTACCCAGCCGTCGTAGTTATTATCCTTTAATACCTGAACTGCACTAAGAAGATCTACTGTTCCTTCACCAAGATCGCAAAATACCTTCTGAGGTCCCTCCACCGGAATTTCTGCATTGATCTTTTTCCAGTTATTAAAAGAATCCTTAAAGGCGGTATCACTCAGGCGCATATAAGCTACCTGATGCTTGTGTGCATTCACCACCACCGTAGTTGGATCTCCTGCAATCTGCATGTGGGCCAAATCAGGGCACAGATAGGAACCCCTTACCCTTTCCAGGAGTTTCGCCATCTTATTGCCGCGGAACAAGCTCCAATATTCAGTTTTTAAAGCGACCTGGATTCCTTTTTTCTCTGCTTCCTCAACTACCTCGCTTAAAATCTCTACAGTTTTATCAGTGAATTTTTGATCTAAGTCACCTTTAAACATTGTTTCCAACCAACCTATCTCAGGAGTAGGTGAGATCACCAGTCCCTTTCCCTGCAAGGAAATCAGATGGTCAATTGCCTGCAGGCACATATCGCGGAATAATTCATAATAATCCTCTGCCTCCCTGGCAGCGGCTACAACCTCCAGCATTGCATCATTGGCATTTACATGGACACTGGTCACTTCTTCGATGCCGAATTCCTTCAGCATTGCGAGAAATTCCTCCGGCGAGCCATATTTTGACCGTACTGCCACTGCATTGCAGGGAATTCCGCATCTGCCCGTCTCAAATGCCATCGGGTCACTGTTATAAGGATTAAAAGGTAGCTCAATTCCTTTAAACCCTACTGCTGACACATATTTGAAAAACTCAACCCAGAATCCTTTCGAT
>JARKQP010000313.1 GCA_029974875.1 Mobilitalea sp. | reverse complement strand
CTGCATGCGGCTTACGGTTTTTTCCCTACCTTCATCCAGCCACAAAAAAGATATGGAATCCAGCCCCATATAGGAATTATCCGCAATCGTTAAAGCCACCGCATAATGATCATTATTAATCAAGTAATAATCCCATTCTTTTATTCTCAGACGGTTCGCCTTAATATCCGAACGTCTATACACTGGAAGCAGCCTTTTTGCATAACCCGGCTCCCTTAGATTCCCGTCTTCCTTTAACAAAAGCTCCGCTCTTTTAATTTCATGTTCCATAGTAACACCCCTTTCCTATTCTCCATCTAATTATCCACCTTAGTGGAAGGAAATGTCAAGCCAATCACAGGAAAAGCCATCCGATTACTGCTTCAATCCAAAAGAAAAGACTGCCCCAAAATAAAGCAGCTATATTTCTCTGATTTATTTTGAAACAGCCTGTTATCATCTATAAATTGCATTTTCTATGATGCAAACCAGCTTCTACTCTATCCCAAGAACCGTATTGGAATCCACGCCCGCGGAATAGGAAAAAGTAATCCTATCACCCACATTATATTTAATAATACCTATAAAATCATTGACCAATACATCGAAAATCTCATCGCTGTTATTTAACAGGATATAATAATGCGTATTTCCATCAATGACGCAGTCCACAATCTTTGATATAGAGCCTGTAACCTTCGGAAGCTTCGAGGTGTCCGTAACACTGATCCCGCTGGATTTCATCAATTCCAGATAGGTTTTCTCACAGGAGCTCACAGTATCCCCAATTGCCACGATCTGATACCTGGCTATATTTACCATGGCATACATCTTCACTAAGCCCGCGGCATCCTTTAAAGCGATAAAGTAAGTTGGCTCTCCCCCAATGTTCAGAAGCAGCGGGAAAGTAGCCTTATAACCAAGATGCTGTACCTGCCCCTCAGCAGAGGCCATGGCCGAATACTCCTCCGCCCCGGAGATGGAATAGAACCTGGTTTCTGAGGTTCTCTGGTTCATCAGTACAAAGCCCACATTGGACTCATCCGCACCTACGGAGGTTACGCCTGTATACACCCATACGTCATCCTCCATTGCAATATAATTATAGCCATCCGTTGTCTGCAGCGCATCCTTTTGGCCAAATACAGAGTTCCAATAGCCATGAATTAAGGTTCCGTGATAATCATATAAAGAAATCAGCATATCCGCCGAGAATACCTTATCCACCCAAGTCGGAACCTCCTCAATCGCATAATCCGTTAATTCTCCGGTAACAGCATTTACAATAACAGCCCTGCCGATTGTCTGTCCGCCGAATAAACCAATGTTATACTTTTTCACGGGACAGATCCAATATGGCGCCCCATCATCACCAATCTCAAAATTAATGGTATCAAAAACATAGGTTGGGTAATGGAAGCGGAGGTAACGATGTATATCCCTGCCAAAATGCTCTGATTCAGAATACTTCATACCATTTTCCAGCTTTACCAGCTCCACATTCTGGGTTGTCATATCAATCCTGATATACGCCGGTATCCCCTTGGAGCGGTTGGTGATCCACTTGAAAAAGCTGCCATATTCCAACGGTGTCACCCTTACAGGTTTCCCCATATAATTAACCTGGGTATATTTTGATGCAACCTCAAACTGGGAAACATACTCCGCAATGCTGCCCATTTTCCTTGAGCCAAGCAGGATTGCCGAATCCTTATCCAGAATCGGAATTTCTTTATAGGAGATTTCCTTAATATCATCTGTATAATTACGTTCCGTTACTGCTAATAGCTTTTGGTACTTTTTTGCGTTCACCACCGGGGATGAAAGAATTCCTCCTATGACGAAAATGATTAGCATAATTACCGTTACACTGCAAACCAAAGTAAACAAAACATGACGTCCGCTCTTTTGCCCCTCACGCTTACCATTTTTATCTAAAGCGGACGTTATCCCGACTATGGCCGTGGCAACAATAAGCGCAAAGAGTATAAACCACCAGAAGCCCGGGGAATGGAGATTTATTGCCGGCAGCGTAATGTAATAATAAATAAATCCAATGATACCGAGTATGACCAGGGTTATAAATATTTTTATAGCCTTCCTCACTATAATCCTCCTCTTAAAATATCGTTCAGCAAATTTAAATTTATCAGTTCCAGAAACTTTTACTATTATTATATCCGATGGATAGCTTAATCTTCATTATAATTTGATTATAATT
>JARKQP010000296.1 GCA_029974875.1 Mobilitalea sp. | reverse complement strand
AAGTACGATGGAGGATTTTCACATACATTATGAAAGAGTATACAAAAAGCTTTAGGAAAATAATCCCCCATTTAAGAAGCGTGGTGCTGGAAGCGGTAGAGCTTTGTCCGCTCAGGGGTGAAAAAATCTGGATACCGGGCGGGGAAGAAGCGGTAGAGGTTTATTTTCATAGGGCAGCATTGGCTCCTGCAGCCGTACTTTTTGAATTACATGGAGGAGGCTTTGTTCTTGGCCATGCAGCAAAGAATGACGCTTTACGTGAATTAATTAAAGATGAGCTGAATATACACGTTGTTGGAATTAATTACAGGAAAGCCCCGGAGCACCCATATCCTGCAGCAATCGAAGACATATTGGCGGTTATGGGGTATTTCGCGGCTCATGCAAAAGAGTATGGGATGGATGCGGGCAGCTTTGCCCTGATGGGATATAGTGCCGGAGCGAATCTTGCGACAGTGGCCTGCATGAAATTCAAGGAAGAAACAGCCTATAAAATTGCATGCCAGATACTGCATTACCCTTACCTGGATGCGGTAACAGAGCCGGACAATAAGGATAAATATCCGGCGGATATCCCCTGTGAGGTAATCGATGCCTTTAATGACCTGTATTGCAGGGAAGAGGAGCGCGGACTTCCCTGGATCTCCCCGGTAACGGCACCGGGGCAGTTGCTTGCCGGTATGCCTCCGGCGGTGGTTTTAACTGCAAAGGAGGATGCCTTAAGCAAGGAAGGGCTCCTTTATGCAAAGCTGCTAAAGGAAGCCGGGGTAGTGGTGGAGGCTCAGGAGATAGAGTATGCCCACCACGGTTATATTGAGGATTATTATAATAAGGCCTGGTATGAAACCATTCCTGAGGATACGAAGGCCTCCTTCCGGGAGAATTTTGGAGATGCGGCAGAGAGGGCAATCCAGATCACTCTGGGACAATTAAGGAAATATTTAAAATTAAGAGCTTAGCTGATGCGGTATATTGGGATGTAGGATCTCGGGATGTAGGATCTCGGGATGCATGATCTTGGGGTGCAGGATCTTGAAATGCAGGATCTTGGGATGAGGGATCTTGAAATGTAGGATCTCAGGATGCAAGATCTTGAAATTCAGGATCTTAGGATGCAGGATCTTAAAATGCAGAACCTTGAAATTCAGGATTCCGGAATATACAGCACAGAGAAGCTTCACTGCAAGAATAAATGCAGGACGGAGGAAGAAATGAGCAACGATTTATTTGTTAGATTAGAGGAGCAGGCAAGACAAAATCCCCAGAGGATCGCATTCCCGGAGACGGATAATGAGATGATCCTCCGGGCAGCCAGGGAAGTTGCCGATAGGAAGATCGGCTATCCGGTCCTCATCGGAAATGAAGGGACAATCACTGAGTTTGCAGCTTCCGCAGGAATCTCTGTTGAAGGCTTCATTTTCTTTGATAATAAGGATGATGAGGTCAAGGAACAGCTTTCAGAAAAATATATTACGGAAGAGGATGCAAAAGCCTTCCGCAGAAAATCAAAGGAACCGGTTAACTTTGCCATGTTCCTATTAAAATTTGGTGAGGTGGATGGAGTTGCGGCAGGCCGTGTCTATACCACCGCGGATGTAATCATCGCAGCCCAGGGAATCGTAGGCCTGGAGGAAGGCTTCCAGACCATCTCCAGCATGGGAATCCTCAATGTTCCCGGCTTTGAAGGTCCCGAAGGACAGATGCTCGCAATTGCTGACTGTGCCGTGAATCCTTCCCCGGATTCAGACGGACTTGCAGATATTGCAATTGCTTCCGCAGATTCCGTGAAAACCCTGTTAGGGTGGGAGCCAAGGGTTGCCATGCTGGCATTCTCAACCTGCGGCAGTGCGGAGCATGAAAGCATTGACGTGATTACGGCAGCAATTAACCTCGTTAAGAGGAGAAGGCCTGACATCAAGATTGACGGTGAATTCCAGTTGGATTCGGCAATCATACCAAAGGTCGCACAGAATAAGGTAAAGAGGGAAAGCGAGGTTGCCGGTAAGGCAAATGTACTGATTTTCCCGAACCTCCATGCCGGTAATATCGGTGTGAAGCTGATCCAGAATTTTGCCCACGGTGATGCTTATGGACCGATCCTGCAGGGCTTTGCAAAGCCGGTCTGCGACTTCTCAAGAAGTGCACCCCTGTCTGAGATGATGGGCAACATCCTCATGCTGATTATCCGTGCACAGGCAAGGAATGGAAAGCAGGAGGCGAAGGAATGAATAAAACATACCGTATCTTTACCCTAAGCCCGGGCTCCACGTCCACTAAGCTGGCTGTTTTTGAGAATGATACCATTGTATTTAAGGCAAATGTATCCCATGACCCGGAGGTACTAAAGACCTTTAAGGAAATTAAGGACCAGCTGCCATACCGTGTGGAGACGATTTTAACGGAGCTGGGGAAAAATAATATTTCCCTGGAGGATATTGACGCATATGCTGCCTACAGCGGCGGGCTGGCTCCCATGGTCGGCGGCATCTATAACGTAAATGCAGCGGTCCTAAAGGATTCCAGGGAAGGCAAGACCGTAAAGCATCCGGCACTCCTTGGCTCCCAGATCATTGATGAATTTGCAGGGAAGACCGGGGCACCGGCGTACCTTGTCAATCCACCGGACGTAGATGAGTTCCAGGATCTGGCCAGGGTTACGGGTATCAAGGGCTTATACAGGGAGAGCCGTGTCCATGTGCTGAACCAGAAAGAGGTTGCCATGAGATACGCAAAGGAGCTTGGCAAAAAGTATGAGGAATGTAATTTTGTAGTTGCCCACGTGGGCGGCGGCTTATCCATAACTGCCCAGCGTAAGGGCAAAATCGTTGACGGCAATGACGTATTAAATGGTGACGGACCGATGGCTCCAAACCGTTCCGGCTCCGTTCCGGCGGTGCCCATCATTAAGATGTGCTTTTCCGGTGAATACACAGAGAAGGAAATGATTGAGAAGATCAGCAAGACCGGCGGTCTCCTTGGACACCTTGGCACCGACGATACCCGTACCATCAAGAAAATGGTCGAGGAGGGGAATGAATATGCGAAGCTGGTCTATGATGCCATGGCATACCAGCTGGCAAAATTCATCGGCTCCTATGCGGTGGTGCTGGAAGGCCAGGTGGATGGAATCATCCTGACCGGCGGTGTAAGCAACGAGCCATATTTTGTATCAAATATCACAAGGCTATGTGGATTT
Organism: Mobilitalea sp.; assembly: GCA_029974875.1. The sequence goes on along the minus strand of JARKQP010000296.1, from coordinate 9,221 downwards.
TTAGCGCCGATTAAGGTATATGGCGGGGATTTTGAGATGGAGGCGCTTGCTTCCGGGGCAATCCGTGCCCTCAGTGGTGAGGAAGAGATAAAAGAATATACAGGAATTCCGGTTTGGACAGGATTTGACTGCTCCAAATAGTGAAACAGGTTCTGCAGGTTATCTATAAATTTTAAAGAGAGCGAAGGAGGCACAAAATGAAAGTATTGGGTATTTCAGGAGGAACAAAAAACGGTAATAACGACGCGATGTGTAAAGAGGCATTAATGGGCGCACAGGAGATGGGTGCAGAAATCGAATTCATCCGTCTGCTTGATTTAAACCTGGAGCACTGTACAGGATGTATCGCCTGTGTACAGAGCTTAATGTCCGGCAGGGGTGGAAAATGCGTATTGAAGGATGACTTCGAATGGCTGAAGGATAAGATCCTTGATGCAGATGCAGTTGTATTTGCCATCCCCATCTTTGAAAAGGGCGCTGCAGCCATCTTTAGGACTGTTACGGACCGTTTTGGCCCAAGAATGGATAAGGCGATGAATGTAGTCGGCACCAAGATTGCGGAGGCTACCGGCGGCAAGGCTCCTGACCAGAGGATCTTTAAGGATAAGGTGGTATCCTACATGGGTATCGGCGGCTCTGACTGGAGTACCAGAATTGCCTGTGATTTCGAGATGCTGTCCCTCATTCCGATCTGGAAGACGATTGATAATGAGGTATTCTCCTGGTCAAAATGTATCGTCATGGAGGATGAGAAGGTAGAAAGGGCACATGAAATCGGAGTGAACCTTGCAAAGGCAGCAGCCAATATGGAAGAGGCAAAGTACCTGGGAGATCCCGGTATCTGTCCACACTGCCACAACAGGGAGTTTTACTTAAATGATGATGCCTCCAAGGCAATCTGCTGCCTCTGCGGTATTGAAGGCGACATTAAGGTTGTGGACGGCAAGGTTAAATTTGAATTTGTTCCGGAGCAGGTAGGGCATGCCCATAACACAATGCCCGGTAAATTCATCCACTGTGATGATATCAAGGAAAATGAAGGCAAGCTGACGGAATGGAAGAAGAACCCCTTATTTAAGGAGCGTAACGATACATACAAGGCCTTTATCAGTGCAACTATGCCGCAGTAAATATATTCCTAAGGGTACCCCATGGCAAAAATACAATTAAGGTTTTTGTTGTGGGGCCTTATGGGTAGGATATCCAAGATAAAAATCCATATGGATTAGAGAGAAAAGGGCAGTATCATTAGATCGCAGGAAAAACTAAAATATTAAGAAGACGGAGGTTTCCTTATGAAGAAGTTAGAAACACAGGTAGCAGTTATCGCTGCCGGTCCATCCGGCCTTGCAGCAGCAGTCCAGGCAGCAGAGGACGGCGCAAAGGTTATGGTATTTGAAAAGGCAAACGTAGTTGGCGGTGCTGCTAACATGGGCATGGGTCCCTTGGGAATCGGCACAAGACAGCAACAGCAGCAGATGGTTGACATCAGCGTGGAAAAAGCCTTTAAGATGTTTATGGATTACACACACTGGAGAGTGGATGCGAACCTGGTTAGGAAGTATTTCGGCAATTCAGCGGATACCATTGCATGGCTGGAGGATATGGGCCTGGAATTTGCAGGTGCTTACAAATACTTCCCCAAGTCAGAGGCTACCTGGCATATCGTAGCCGTTAACGGCGGTATCGGCCGTAATGGCGGTGCCATTATGAACAAAACCCTGATGGAAAGGGCAAAGGAATTGGGAGTGGAATTCTTTATGGAAACTCCTGCAACGAAGATCTTAAGAGGTGAGGACGGCAAAATCTGCGGACTGATTGCGGTTGACAAATCCGGTGAAGAAATCGAGGTAAGTGCAAAAGCAGTTATCGTAGCCTGCGGCGGAGCAGGTGACAACCCTGAGATGATCAAGGAAAGAACCGGCTATACCTGGCGTGGGGATCTCTTTAGCTTTGCAATTCCCGGCCTTAAGGGTGACGGCATCAATATGGCGGCAGAGGTTGGCGCAGCTACGACGGAGATGAGCATGGAAATGATGTACATCCTTCCCAACTCCGACTTTGGACCTGACTGTATCCCTGCAACCTTTATGCAGCCTAACCTGTTAGTGAATAACTTCGGCAAGCGCTTCATGAACGAGGAGGAGATGCAGAATACTACCTTTACCGGTAACGCAATCGCAATCCAGAGGGGCAAGATCGCTTACTCCATCATCGATACCAGTATCTTAAAGGGCTACAAGCGGAGCGGACTTGATGTGACAAACTTCGTACATCACCCGGAAAACATTGATGACTTTGAGCAGGTGGTAGAGGATTCTATCGCAAACAATAATCCGGACGTGGTAAAGGCTGACACCCTGGAGGAGCTGGCAGGGAAGCTTGGCATTGATGTGGACACCTTTGTGGAAACTGTAGAGGAATACAATGAGATGTGTGAATCCTATGATGAGGTATTCTTTAAGGACCGTCGTTTTATGAAACCAATCAAGAAGGGACCTTTTTATGCAGGAACCTTCAGACCGGGTGCATACGGTACCCTGGGCGGCATCAAGATCAATGAAAATGCAGAGGTGCTTGACAATGAATGGAAGCCGGTTCCGGGCCTGTACGCAGCAGGTACTGATACATGTACAATTTACGGCGACAGCTACATGTTCTTACTGCCGGGTAATACCATGGGCTATTGCCTGAACACCGGACGCTTTGCAGGAGAAGGCGCAGCAGCGTACGTACAAGATTAAGGAAGGTAATTCAATGAGCCAGATTAAGATGATAATCGATGGAAAAGAGATTATCGCTGATGAGAATCAGACGATTTTGGAAGCCGCCCTGGCTAACAAAATATATATACCCCATCTGTGCTACCATGAAAACCTAAACCACAGCGGTGGCTGCCGGCTATGTGTGGTCGAGCAGGAAGGAGTAGGAGGGGTCGTGACCTCCTGCTCCACCAAAGTGGCGGAAGGAATGGTAATACATACAAAAAGTGATCTAGCGGAAAAGGTTAGAAAGCTTTCAGTTGATTTAATGTTTAAAACCCATCCGAGTGAGTGCACCGGATGTCCCAAGTATGGCAAATGCCAGTTAATGTCCATTTCCCAGTATATTGGTGATACGGGACGCAGCTTAAGGGACTTAAAGATCCGTACCGGTGCAGATGAAAGCAATCCGTTGATCCATCATGAGATGTACCGCTGTATCCTATGCGGCCGCTGTGTCAGGGCCTGCGATGAGATGAGGGACGTTGGTGCGTTAAAATATGACAGGGTAAACGGAAGGCTGCAGGTTGTAGTGAACGGAAGCTCCTTATCAGAGGCAGGGTGCCGATTCTGTGGCGCCTGTGTTGAAGTCTGTCCGACCGGATCCATCCGTGATAAGGTTGGCGTAATTAAGGAAGGGGTATCCAGGGAAAAGGCCTTGGTGCCTTGTATTGACGGATGTCCTGCCAATATTAACATACCTAAATACGTCCGTTACTTAAAAGAAGGAAAATACACGGAGGCGGCGGCTACCGTTCGTGAAAAAGCTCCATTTCCGGAGGCTTTGGGATACATCTGTACCCATGACTGTGAGCTTGCCTGCAGACGTAACCATATTAATGGAGCCGTATCCATCCGCAACATCAAGCGCTATGCTGCGAGCCAGGATGACGGAAGCTGGAGGGTCCATAGCTTCCAGAAGCCGGAGACGGGCAAAAGGGTGGCGGTGGTCGGTGCCGGCCCTGCCGGTCTTACGGCAGCCTACTATCTGTCAAAGCTTGGCCATGAGGTAGTGGTACTTGAAAAGCTGCCCCAGGCGGGAGGACAGATGACCTATGGTATCCCCTCCTACCGTTTGCCCCGGGAGGTAATCCAAAAGGAGGTTGTAGAGGTCACCAGCGGCCGGGTGAGGGTGGAATATAATACACCGGTCACCTCAGCAAAGGAGCTGCTGGAGCAGGGCTATGACGCAGTATTTGTTGCAATCGGCACCCACGAGGGCTTAAAGCTTCCCCTGGAAGGAAATGGCCTTGAGGGAGTCTATATTAATACAGAATTTCTTAGGGAAATCAATCTTGGCAACCGTCCTGGGATCGGTGAGCGGGTTGTTGTGCTGGGCGGCGGTAACGTGGCCGTGGACTGTGCAGGCTCTGCACTGCGCCTTGGGGCAAAGGAAGTCCATATGGTATGCCTTGAAGCGGCGGACAGCATGAGGGCAAGCGAGGAAGAGGTTGCCTGGACCAAGGAAGAAGGCATTATAATCCATAACTCAAAGAACTTTGAGCGGATTACCGGCAAAGACGGTAAGGTGGCCGGCTTTGAGATGACAAGTATCAGGAGCTTTCATTTTGATGAAACCGGAAAAGCGGTCCTTGATAAGGTGCCGGACAGCCTGGAAACCATTGAGGCGGATACCATTATCTTCGCAATCGGCCAGAGGCCTGCGGTAACAGAGGAATTTGGACTGAAGCTTGGAAGGGGAAATAGGATCGAGGTTGACGAAAAGACGACCCAGACCAGTATACCGGGTATTTTTGCAGCCGGTGACGCAGTAACAGGCACGGCATCTGTCATTAAGGCAATTGCTGCGGCACGTAAGGCAGTGTCCCAGATCGATATCTACCTTGGCGGTGACGGCTGCATCGAGGAGCAGCTGGCCTCCATACAGGAACCGGATGGAAGGATCGGCAATTGGAAGCACTACGGCGAGCTGGAACGTACGGAGCCAAATGTGGAAAGTGCAAAGACCCGCTGCCATAATTTCGACCTGATGGACTTTGGCTTTGATGCAGACAAAGCACATTGTGAGGCAGACCGCTGCTTACAGTGTGACCTCCGGGCGAGGATCGCGCCGCAACGCTTCTGGAATGATTATATTCCGACGGAAAGCAAGGAGGTGGGCCAGAATGGGTAAGGTATTATTATGTAATTTTTGTGCAGATGACCAGTATGGAAAAATATCAAAATATCTGCTTGAAACCCGGAAGGATGAAGTCGTAAAAGGCATGAAGCTGAAGGCTGGGGAGGTTGGCGCAGGAGAGCTTGCAGTGCTGCTTCCCAAAGGATCAGCAGAGGAGTTTGAACCGGAAATTACGGTTTATTACGGTATGGAAAGCATGATTACTGCCAATGCGGGAGCAGCAGCTGAAGTGATCAAGGGCAAGCTGCCCAGACCGACGGTTCCCGATACGCAGGTAAAGCTTTCCGGCAAGGAGCTGATGGTTATAACCCCGGAGGAGGCTTACACTCTTGTACAGGAGAAGGAATCAGGCTCAGCTTCCAAGGTCTTCTTTATCAATACCGGGAATAAATCAGAGGTAGTGGAAGTCCCGGTAGGCAGCAAGCTTTCTGATGTCCTGGAAGGACAAAGCGTAACGGCCTCAGACAGGAAGGGGATTTTACTTGGAGGCATCCGTGGCAGGTTTGTAAGGGCGGGTGAGTTATCCGAATATACCATAGAGCAGGATAGTCTCTATGATTCCATCACTTTTTTTGAAAAGGAAGACTGCATGGTGGAGGAGCTGAAAAAGCTGGCCCAGCTAATCCAAGGTACCTCCTGCGGCAAATGTGTCCTGTGCCGTGAAGGCTCACTCCAATACATGACCATCGTTGAGGAAATGACTGCCGGTAAGGCGAAGATGACGGATGTTGATCTGATTAAGGAAATCAGTGAAATTATTGAAATCGGAGCCTATTGCAGCTTTGGGCAGAAGATGCCCCAATTAATTACTACAGGCCTGGAGTTATTCAAGGATGAGGTGGAGTCCCATATTAAGAAGAAGAACTGTCCGGCTGGTGTCTGCTCCGCCTTTGCTTCCTATTGTATTCTGCCAAAGCAGTGCACTGGCTGTGAGGAATGTGTGGATGAATGTCCGGAGGATGCGATTGAGGGTAAGAAAGGTTTTATCCATATGATTAATGAGGATTTTTGTACGAAATGCGGCAAATGTGTGGATGCCTGTGAGGAAGGTGCCATTATTAAGGTTACCGGGGCGAGGCCGAAGCTGCCGACGAAGCTTACGAAGGTTGGGAAGTTCTAGTATTAGGCGGGGGTTTGTTGTAGTGATAGTAATGAGATAAGGGGTCAATGGGCTTTAGGCTGAGGGGTTAAGGGGGTAGGCTGTGAGGTGAATATGAGTGTCTCTATATCCACCAGGGCTTGCCTTTAACATCCCATGATTGCCAAGTGCAGGCATTCACGGGAGGCCCGGTCTGCGCCCAGATGGATATAGAGACACTCATATTCACCGCGTTAGTATATTCACCGCGCTAGTATATTTACAGTGGTGGTATGAGGATGTGTTTTTCGGACAAATTGTAGCAGGTTGTTTAGTAGGAATGATATAAAAATAATAAATATATGATATGAAAGGAAGGGGTATTACAATGGTAAAAAGAACATTAGAGGAATTACAGGCTTACAACGCACCTGGGCATTTTGGAATGACGGCGATGCGTATCCACGGGAAAGAGGAGACCGGAGCTGAAAAGTTCTGGATGGGTGTATCCACCTTCTTACCGGGTGGCGGGGCAGAATATGCTTATGAGGATAACCCGTTGGAAAAGGTATATTATGTACTGGAGGGTGAGATGACCGTTACGGATAAAGCGGGCAACAAGTATGTGATCCATAAGGACGAGGCAATTTCCTTTGCCCCAAATGAAGGACGTCACTTAATCAATGAATCAAACCTGCCGGCCAGGATGCTGGTTATCATCAACTATCCCCAGGCATAATAGGGGAAGTGCTAAGGAGGCAGAATTCCTGTTAGAAATAAGCAGGGACAAATGCTCCACAAAAACATAAGCAGGAGGCAGAAGCCTCTACACAAGTCATGAACAGGGGGCAGAAGCCTCCATAAAAGTCATAAACAGGAGGCAAGGGCCTCCATAAAAATATAGTCAGGAGGCTTAAAAATGGCAGTTGAGAAACAGTTTGTGAATAATTTGTTTGACGTAAAAGGAAAGGTTGCACTGTTAACGGGTGCTACCGGTGCCCTTGGAAGGGCGATTGCTTTCGGATATGGTTATGCAGGGATGAAGGTTATGGTAACAGGCCGCAGCGATGACAAGTGCAAGGCACTTTGTGATGAGCTTGCTGCAGCTGGAATCGAATGCGGTTACTCCGCAGGGGAGCCTTCCGTGGAAGAGGATGTTATCAAAATTGTAAATGACACCGTGGCAAAGTTCGGTGAGATTAACGTACTGGTAACGGCAGCAGGCTACAACCATGCACAGCCGATCGTAGAGCAGGAGCTGGCTGAGTGGAAGAAGATTATGGACTCTGACGTCCAGGCTACCTGGCTGTTCTGCAAGTATGCCGGACAGAAGATGATTGACCAGGGTAAGGGTGGAAAGGTAATCTTAGTATCCTCCGCACGCTCCAAGATGGGTATGGCAGGCTATACCGGCTACTGTACAGCAAAGGCAGGAATCGACTTAATGGCACAGTCCCTTGCCTGCGAGTGGACAGCGAAATACAAGATTAATGTCAACACCCTCAACCCTACCGTATTCCGTTCCGAGCTGACAGAATGGATGTTCAACCCGGACAGCCCCGTATACCAGAACTTCTTAAAGCGCCTCCCGGTAGGCCGTCTTGGTGAGCCGGAGGACTTCGTCGGGCCATGCATCTTCCTCGCATCCAGCGCAAGCGACTTTATGACCGGCGCCAATGTAGCTACCGAGGGTGGATACTGGGCTAACTAACCCATGGCCATGGCTATTTAAGCGCTGGTGCCTGCATTCCCCGGCACTGGATTAATCCACCGGGGAAGAAGTAAGGGGCGGCCCTGGTAATCCATAGTTAAGGAAAGATGGGAAAGTGGATTTCCTTAACCATCTTAATAATAAGGGAAAGAGGACACACGATGAAAGATATAAAAAATGTCCTGATCTGCGGCGGAGGCATGATGGGAAAAGGAATTGCCCATGTCCTGTCCGTATGTGAAGACTTAAAGATTACTGTTTATGATATGTACGATTCCCCCTTTACTGAAGGGCTTAAGGCTACCTTCAAGCAGCTGGTGGATAAGAATATCATATCAGGGGAAGAGGTAGAAAAAAGGGTATCCAGGGTCAGCTTTACCACAGATCTGGAAAGCAGTGAAATCAAGGCAGCGGATCTTGTTATCGAGTGCGTTTTTGAAAAGCTGGACATTAAGCAGGATATGTTCGCCAAGCTGGAGGAGCGCTGCCCTGTGGACACCATTTTCTGTACCAATACCTCTGTCATCAGCCCGACGGAGATTTCCGCCAAATTAGTGCATAAGGAGCGGCTGGTAGGAACCCATTTCTGGAATCCTGCCTTCCTGATCCCGCTGGTGGAGGTAGTAAAATCCGATTATACTAGGGATGAGGTTGCTGACGTGGTGATGGAGTTCCTGCGTAAGACAGGGAAGAAACCGGTGCTTTGCAAAAAAGATGTACCGGGCTTCATCGCAAACCGTATGCAGCATGCCCTCTGGAGGGAAGCAATTTACATTGTGGAGCAGGGGATTGCGGATGCGGCTACAGTGGATGAGGCGGTCCGTAACAGCTTCGGCCTCAGGCTTCCCCAGCTGGGACCCTTGGAGAACGTGGACATGGTGGGAACGGATCTCACCTATAATATCCACAGCTATATATTCCAGGATTTATGCAGGGATACGGAGGTCTCTCCGCTAATCGCCGGGAAGGTGGAAAAGGGTGATATTGGCTTTAAGACCGGAAGGGGTCTGCAGGAGTGGACACCGGAGCAGATTGAAAAATCAAAGAACGATCTAAATGAATATTTGATTAGGATGATCTACGGGGTATAAAACTCAGCAATCAGAAAATGGAATGTTACATTGCAAGATCAGTGATCAGAAAAATGTCATGCTGCAGCGCAAAATCGGTAATAAGAAAAATGCATGATGCAATGCAGAATCAGAGATAGAAAAGTTGTATGATACATTGTAAAATAAGTATAGAAAAAAGATACGTTAGTAATACATTACAATTTAAAGTAAGACAGATGAAATGAAACTATGGAAAATAAGAAGAACAAGCAGTAATGATCAGATTTGGAGGAATAAATAATGGGAAAGAAAGTAGTAGTTGATTTAACACATCCATTCCATGCCGATATCCCGGTATGGCCTTATTTTGCGAAGCCTAAGATTGACACCATGCACAACCTGGCAAAGAGCGGCGTGCTGACACAGAAGATTGACGTGGTGATGCACTGCGGAACCCATGCAGACGCACCGCGCCACG
>JARKQP010000281.1 GCA_029974875.1 Mobilitalea sp. | reverse complement strand
TTTATCGTAATATCGCAGGGTATATACTGTGAGATTTAATTTCTTGGCAACTTCACCAATTGAATAAGTCATGATCTTTCCCCTTCCTATAAAATAGAGCCTCAAGCCAGCTCTAGGTTTTGCGGCAAATGTATCATAAATTTTGGGTTATGTCAATGCTATTGATGAACTATCTGCCACTTGAATGTTGGCATTTTGAAGTGTGGGCTTCTTGCTTCAATGGCCACTTTCTGGAACTTAAGAAGTTCTATGGCAGGGGACAGTATGACCGGAACAATTCCCTGCACCGTTGGATGAAGTATTTTGACAGTAACCTTAAGGAAGATGAATTAAAGGAGTTGGTGAGGATGGACGGAGCAATTGCAGCAGCAGAGGAGAGAAACAAAAGGGCAGCAGCCAGTGAGAAAGAGATGCGTTATTACGAAGCGATGGAGGACGCCCGGAGGAATATGATTTGTAAAAATTTCCTGACAAATACAGATCAGATGATAAAGAGAGCTGTCTAACGGTAATTACCGGATGGACGGCTTTTCTTTATGTCCTGCCATACCATATTTTGCATTTAGGTATTTAGAGATAACATACTCTATGCAGGACTAAAATTGTCAATGGTGAAAATGAATTAGTCCTACAATCGTGAATTTAGAATTACATTTTATAATTTACTTTAGCATTTTACTATTTACTTTAACTATTTACTGTAAAATCAGCCAACGGGGTTGACCTAGAGTGAACTATAGGTATTACAATAATTGGTGCTAAGCTTTAGAGAAATAATAATTTTGTTTAGGAGTATGAAAATGAAGAATAGTACGAAAAAACTTGTTTTTGCAGCTGTATTTTTGGCACTCTGCCTGGTGCTTCCATTCCTGACCGGAAACAACCGACAGTTAGGCACTTTACTTTCCCTGATGCACATTCCTGTGCTGCTGTGCGGATTTATCTGTGGATGGCAATACGGTCTTGTAGTGGGCTTGATTGCTCCAATCTTGCGGTCTGTTTTGTTTGGGATGCCTCCAATGCCGGTCGTAGCAATTCCAATGGCATTCGAGCTGGCTGCTTATGGCTTTTTAGCAGGATTGCTTAATAAATACCTGCCGAAGGGGAACCGGTTTGTTTTTATAAGTATGGTTATTGCCATGATAGGCGGGAGATTGATTAATCTTGCGGCGTCTTTCCTGTTCGGGACCCCTGCGATTTTGTCTTCCTTACATAGTCTTTTTATTGGAACCCTTCCCGGTATTGTGATCCAGATGCTTCTAATACCGGCCGTGGTAGGTGCACTTAACAAAGCGAGGTTGATGCAGGATGTTTAAAATACCGGAATTATTACAAAATGAGAAGAGAATAATCGTCGCCATCGATGGTAGGTGTGCCGCCGGCAAGTCTACCATTGCTGATGAATTAGCTTTAAAGTTTGACGGCACTGTCATACGGATGGATCATTTTTTTCTTCCTGCTGCCCTGCGGGACGGGGAAAGAGTAAACCTGCATTACGAACGTTTTGAGGCAGAGGTTATCAAAGGCTTGAAGAGCGGTGGGCCGTTTACTTATCAGGTATTCAACTGTAAAGCACAACGCTGTGATGAAATTGTCCCCGTTCCTTATAAGCGGTTGGTTATTGTTGAAGGAGCGTATTCCATGCTTCCGCAGTTTGAGCAGATATATGACTATAAAATATTTGCAGACATATCAGGGCAGGAGCAGATACGCCGGATTATCAACCGTAATGGGGCGGAAGCCTATAAAGATTTCCGCGATAAATGGATACCGGCAGAAGAACGGTATCTCGAAGAGTATAAAATAAAGCAAAAATGTGACGAGGTATTCCGCAATGAAATTTAACAATGAAATTGATATTTTAATCATAAATTAAGGAGGATTTTTTTAAATGGAAAAGTCAAAAGTGTATTTTACTGATTTTAGAACAAAATTAGGTGAGGGATTACCTTCAAAATTAAAAAGATTAATATGGAAAGCTGGAATTGACCAGGTCGATATGGACAAAAAGTTCGTAGCGATTAAGCTGCATTTTGGGGAGCTGGGCAATCTCGGTTTTTTGAGGCCTAATTATGCGAAAGCGGTAGCGGATGTGGTAAAAGAGCTGGGTGGTATGCCATTCCTGACAGACTGCAACACCCTATACCCGGGAAGCAGAAAAAATGCATTAGAGCATCTCCAATGTGCCTGGGAAAATGGATTTACGCCATTAACAGTTGGATGTCCTGTTATCATTGGCGATGGGTTAAAAGGAACCGACGATATTGCGGTTCCGGTGGAAGGCGGGGAATATATTAAGGAAGCAAAGATTGGCCACGCCATCATGGATGCAGATGTCTTTATCAGCCTAACACATTTTAAAGGCCATGAAATGACGGGCTTTGGTGGTGCCATAAAAAACATTGGAATGGGATGTGGCTCAAGGGCAGGCAAGAAGGACCAGCATATCAATGGAAAACCGGTGATTGTCGAAGAGGCCTGCCGGGGATGTCTCAGATGCCAGCGGGAATGTGCAAATGACGCTTTGGAATATAATCCGGAGACGAAGAAAATGACAATTAATATGGACAACTGCGTTGGATGCGGACGGTGTATCGGAGCCTGCAATTTTGATGCCATCGTCTTTTCTAATTATGCGGCACCAAAGGAGTTGAACTGCCGTATGGCGGAATATGCGAAAGCAGTGCTGGATGGACGGCCTAATTTCCATATTTCATTGGTAGTTGATGTATCGCCAAACTGTGACTGCCATAGCGAAAATGATGCTCCGATCCTGCCTAATCTCGGTATGTTCGCATCCTTTGACCCATTGGCCTTGGATCAGGCCTGTGTGGATGCCTGTCTGAAAGCAAAGCCGCTTCCGAACAGCCAGCTGGGTGATAATATGTCAAGGGATAATTTTCATGACCACCATGACCATTTTGTCAATTCCACTCCGGATTCAGAGTATAAGACCTGTCTCTCCCATGCTGAAAAGATAGGAATCGGGAAAAGGGAATATGATTTAGTTTATCTGGATCGGGCGTGACGGTTATTTTCTGGACTATGGTGTGAAACCCCACGGTGTTAAGAATTCTATTTTTTCTGACCTGTTCGTCTATATATGGATGTTGCATGAGGTGGTTCGTGAGGTCAGCTTTGAGTAGCATATCCGCGCATTTGAAAACAATTAAATCGAATTAACAAGAAGCAAGGCAAATACCTTGCTTCTTTACTTTATTGCCAATAAGCCTTGCCCAGGCTATTCCTTGATGGTTGTTTATATTGCCTATTGACAAATTAAGGGCAGGGATATAAAATAGCAATGTTATGTAATACTGTTATTTGAAGCTAAGGAGTTGTTTTGTAACAAATGACTCCATATATTTTGTCAAATGGTTAGTTATAACTAACTTTATGGCAAAAATAATGGAGTTAAAAATAATTATAGCAAAATCAATTATTTTTTAGCATGAAGTTAGTTGTATCTAACTAAAAATAAAGGAGGGATTTATGCCAAGCATGAATGTGGGAGCTACATAAAGAAAAGCTTGGCCGGGAAAGGGGCGCAAACCAAGGGGTTCCGGCGGGATAGCCTGGGATGAAGTGCTTTGGTAATAAGGTTAAGCAAATAAGATTAGAATTATAAGTGAATAAAATTAAGGGAGGAATTGATATGAGTGGAGCATTAGCAGACAAAGAACAGCAAAAACAATTTATCTTAACCGGGGAGCTATGGAGGGTCATGGCACAGCTTTCGTGGCCGGCCATAGTGGCAATGGTACTGTATGGCTTTAATTCTGTACTGGATGCTATCTTTGTGGGACAGTTTGTCGGTGATATTGCCCTTGCAGGGGTCTCACTTGCCTATCCCCTTTCCCAGATCAGCACCGCTTTTGGCTCTCTGATCGGTGTTGGCGCGGGGTCAGTGCTGAGTATCGCACTCGGTGCGAAGGATAAGCAGACACAGCAACAGCTGCTGGGAGTGGTCAACCGGCTGTCCATTCTCTGCGCCGTATTGTACATGATAATAGCCTTTGTTTTTGCGGAGCCCCTTATCGCAATGATGGGAGGAACAGGAGAAGCCCTTGCCTATGGCGTCAGCTACTTCAGAACCTGCACTGTGGGTGCTTTCTTCTGGATCTATGGACTTGCCGGCAATATGATCATCCGGGCTGAGGGACGGATGAAAACGGCGGCCTGGATGATGGGTGTAGGTCTTGGGATAAATGCCCTCTTTAACTACATTTTTATGGGACTTTTCCACATGGGTGTGGAGGGTGCCGCTTGGGGAACTAATGTGGGGATGTTTGCTTATACGTTGATGGGCTGGATCTATTTTGGCAGGGGCAAGGCTACCTTCCAATCCAGGCTCCTCTCACTGAAGGGAGATAAGAAAATTACCTCCTCGGTTTTGAGGTTGGGGATGTCCTCACTGGTGATGTCCATAATGAGCCTGATTCAAGGAATTGTCGTATTTAATGCGCTGGCACGGTATGGAACAACAGCGGACGTCGCTTTTTACGGAGTGGTTTACCGGGTATTTCAGTTCCTGCTGACACCTATCTTTGGTCTGATGCGTGCCCTTCAGCCTGTCATCGGTATCAATTATGGCGCAAAGCAATACGACAGGGTCATCCGTTCTTATAAGATTTTTGCCGTGGCGGCGCTGGTACTGACACTGCCCTTCTGGTTTGTATCTCTTATCGCACCGGGTCAGGTTCTGGGCATGATGTTGAAGGATCAGGTGTTTGCGGGTACACATTTTCTATACTTTAGGGTATATATGGCTATTTTACCGGCCCTGTCCTTTATTTTCATGGCGATGACATTATTTCCGTCTGTGGATAAGGGGAAGCCGGCCATGATTATTGGTATGGCAAGACAGTTTGTGTTTTATGTGCCGGTGATGCTGCTGTTGCCGAGGGTGGTCGGAGTAAGCGGTGTGTACTACGGCTCGCTTGTGATTGACACCATTATCGTTTTGTGGACGGTGATATTGGTGAAGAAGGAGTTTAACAGCATGAGAAATAGGAAGGCTGTAAAAGTTGCAGCTTAAATCTTTCCCGGCCAGCATCTTTTCTATGGGTGCTGGCCTTTTAATCCATATTTTTCCAGGGCTAGGATTTTCTGAGGCTCTACTTTTTTATGCGGTAAAGGCGTCCGGCTTGCATAATGACGCGAGGAGCTGTTCCGAACCTTTTTTGAAATGCCTCTGAGAAATGGCTTATATTCGTATACCCTACCGCAAAGGCAGTCTGGCTTACATTATAATCCCCTCCCCGAAGCAAGGAGAAGGCTTTTTCCAAACGCTGCTCACGGACAAACTCATAGACAGTTTTCCCGAAATACAGCTTAAAACAGCGCTTTAATTTATAATCATTCATCTGGACCATACGTGACAATTCGAGCAGGGTGGGAGGGGACTCCAACCGGCTTAACAATACCTCACGGGCATAGGACAGCCGTTCCATGTCAGACCTGGACATTTCAATAAGGCCATTCCCAGGACAATCCTTACAGAACAGCCTTTCCAGGTTCATGGAAAGCAGCTCTAGTACATAGCTTTCCAGTAAAAGCTTATTCAGCTTGTCTGTTCCCTTTGCAAAGCAGGAATCCAGCTTACTTAGAATGCCCTCTTCCAGCACATCGCTTTTGAAATCGCAGCAGGAATAAGCGCCCTGCTGGAAGGTGCGAAATCCCAGGCCGCTTTTTCTGGAGACTGCTTCACAAAACCCATCAAAGGCACAGGGGCTGACCCAAATGGAGTATAGCTGGATATCGTCTCCGCTGTTGTACTCGGAATGGCTGGTGGCCTGTCCCAAAAAGCCAAGTGACGCATATCCTGGCCGGAGCTCGACAGATGTCCGGCCTACTTCCCCACAGACGGCATTTTTCCGGCTATAGGCCAGTTCAAATATAGGAGCAGTCGTCCCGGCTTTTCTTTGGAGTTTATTTTGTAAGATGCCGGTGGATAGCATGATATGTACGTCAGGGCGCAGGGCTATGCTTTTATTGGGGAAAATCTCGGAAGCTTCAAACTGTAACGGTAAGTAAGACATTTTGTCCATCCTTTATATTTACCGTCCCAGTGCAGAAAAGGGGCATGGGGACGGTAGAATTCTAATAATCTTTTTATCTATTATAGTTAGTTAATACTAACCTGTCAATATATAGTATAAGGTTCCTTTTGATCGCATCATATTTATATTTGCATCGTGTTCATACTTTGGATTCCTTTTCAACCTCCTTTCCGGGTCGCGATGAAAAGAAATTTTCCGGTCTAAAGCCATGACATCACAGCGGCTCTCCGCCCCGGGACAAAAATAATCCCTCCAGGGGTAGAATAATACTCCTATACTCCTTATGCTTATTTTGGTTAGCTAAAGCTAACTGAATAAACATAAAACTTTGTCACAAACAGGAGGATGAAAGTGAAAAAAAGACTTATTATTGCGATTTGTTGCATTATTATGGTATTCCTGGCTGCCTGCTCGGCTGCTCCAGGCAACCAGGGGGAAGCTGGAAAGCAGGCTCAGCCCACCACGGCTACAAGCCAGGACGGCGCTACGGTAACAGTAGAAGACATGAAGGGAGCGGTGGAAATCCCGGCGGATCCCCAGCGTATTGTGGATGTCTCTGGATCCGCAGATGAATTGATCATTATGGGGGTTGGATTCATTGGCTCAGCCAATACCAGCATGTTTGACGGTGTGACGGTGCCGGATTACTTACAGGACTATTTTACTGAGAATAAGGTTGAGATCGTCGGGAACTATTCCGGAACAATGGATCTGAACCTGGAGAAAATTGCGGAATTAAAGCCTGACCTCATCATTATGAATATCCGGCATGAGAAGGTGTATGAGCAGCTGAAAGCCATCGCACCCACGGTGATGTTAAATGACGATATTAATTTTGTGAATTGGCGTGGACGTTTTCAGCAGCTGGGCGAATGGTTTGGCAAGGAGGATGTCGTGTCAGGATGGCTTAGTGATTATGATGCAAAGGCTGCCGAGCTTGCCGCACAGGTAAAGGAAGCGGTCGGTGACGGATCCTTTGCGGTGCTTGAGGCGAACTCAGTGCATTTTGGTTCTTATTATGTTTACCGGACAGCAGGCCCTGGCGATATTGTCTTCAACGAATTGGAACTGAAGCCGTCAGCGGGTGTGCCTGAGGAGGTCTGGGGCGAGGTTGTAGATGCTGAGTACTTCTCAAAGATCGATGCAGACCATATCTTTTACTTCAGCGATGATGGAAAGCCTGGAGACACGGCGGACAGTCCAACCTGGCAAAACCTGAAGGCCGTACAAAGCGGTAATGTCTACTATGGGATAAATGACCTACAGTACAATATGGCCTATACGCCCAATGGTAAATTACTCTATATGGAGAAGATGGCGAATGCCGTCATCAACCATACAAATGTGGATTAAGGACAAAAGGGTCAGGAGTGGGAAGTTTCCTGCCGATACAGCTGACTTACGGCGACAGAGCCGCATAAAAGCCGGATATGTATTTTCGATTATTTTGATGGCGCTTGTCCTGCTGTCATCCATCCTGCTTTCTGTCAGTGTAGGTGTTGCGGGAGGGAACCTTAAAATATTGCTTCAAGCCCTTGCCAATGCGGATGATCCTTCCGGAATCGGAAGGATTATGCTGGAGATGCGCATGCCAAGGGCATTGGCCGCCTGCTTTACCGGGGCGGCCTTTGCCCTTGCCGGGGCTATTATGCAGGGCGTTACAAGAAATCCATTGGCGGATGCCGGACTTTTAGGGATTAACGCCGGGGCTGGGTTTTTTGTTGCGGTCACCGCGGTTCTTTTGCCGGGACTTCCGGCTTTTGGAAGGATATTTTCCGCTTTTGCCGGGGCTGCCCTGGCAGTACTGCTGGTATATGGCCTGGGCATGGGCAAGCATAGGTCAGGGGCTATCCGTCTGGCCTTGGCGGGCTCAGCCGTTTCGGCCCTGTTAACAGCCCTCAGCCAAGGGATATCACTTACCTTCGGCATTTCAAAGGAGCTTTCCTTCTGGACGGCAGGCAGTCTGTCCGGCATTGCCTGGCCGCAGCTGGCCATCACTATGCCCTGGATCCTGGGTGCGGCCGTTGCCGGCCTCTTCCTTTCAAAAAAGCTGTCCGTATTGGCGTTGGGGGAAGAAAGCGCTGCAGGACTTGGGCTGGATGTGGGAAGGGTGCGTCTGGCTGGAACCTTAGTTGTCCTTGTCCTGGCAGGCGCCAGCGTATCGCTGGTTGGTGGGATTTCCTTTTTGGGGTTGATTGTGCCCCATTCCTCCCGGCTGCTGGTAGGAACGGATTATCGCAGGCTATTGCCCGTATCGGCGCTTTTGGGTGCGATACTGCTGGTGCTTGCCGATATTGCAGCCCGCACGATACACGCCCCCTTTGATACGCCTGTGGGTGCACTGGTATCCGCAATCGGCGTTCCGGTCTTTCTGGCACTGACCTACCGGAAGAAAGGAGCGGCCATATGAAAAGGCAAAACAAGCATCGGCTCTGGCTTTGGCTGCTTCTGGCCGCAGCTTGTGCAGCAGTTTTATTCTCTGTGAATTGCGGTTATCTGAACATACCGTATTCGGAGGTCTTTGCAAGCATTATAAAACCAAACAGCCCAGGGGCATCGGCTGTGCTGCTGCAGATCCGGCTTCCACGCATCCTTTTAGCTGTTCTGTGCGGGATGGGCTTAGCCCTGTCCGGCTGCACCCTGCAGGCGGTGACTGAGAATCCTCTGGCAGATCCGGGGATATTAGGTATTAACGCAGGAGCAGGATTTTCAGTGATGATTTTCCTGTCATTCTTTCCTTCCCTGCATGTCAGTACAATGCTTTACCAACCGCTGTTTGCCCTGGCAGGCGGTCTTATGGTGGCAGTATTGTTGTTCGGTTTTGCTAGAAGGAATGGGAAGGTCAGGCCTGATTACCTGTTATTGGGCGGAATTGGAATTTCCGCCGGGTTTTCTGCCCTGATGCTCATTATGGCTACGGATATGGAGAACAGCAGCTATCAGCTGGTTGCCAGATGGTTGGCGGGAAATATCTGGGGCAGCAGCTGGCACCAGGTTAAGGCCTTGGTTCCCTATCTGCTGGTTCTGGTTCCTCTGCTCCTTAGCAGGATGAATGTCCTGGATCTGCTCTTGCTTGGGGAGGAAGCTTCCCTGGCTCTGGGCGTCCGGGTGGAAAGGGAGCGCAGGATCCTTCTGGTTATCGCGGTGGCTCTGGCGGCTAGCTGTATCTCCGTCAGTGGAGGGATTAGCTTTATCGGGCTGGTAGCGCCCCATATGGCGAGGAGGCTTGTAGGCGCACGCCACCGATACCTCCTTCCTGCTTCTATGCTGATGGGCGGACTTTTTCTGCTGCTCTCGGATACGATGGGACGCTCTTTGTTCCAGCCCATTGAGATACCTGTGGGCATTATGGTTTCTATTTTGGCTGCGCCCTATTTTCTGTATCTGCTGCGCAGGCA
This sequence comes from Mobilitalea sp., assembly GCA_029974875.1. The sequence goes on along the minus strand of JARKQP010000281.1, from coordinate 6,868 downwards.
GGTGTAAGGAGGTGAAACTATGCAGGCTTGTATAACAGCAGATAAGCTGTCTGCCGGCTATGGAGGAGTCCCGGTCTTTTGCGATTTTAACCTGGAGATACCAAAGGGGCAGATTACAACACTGATCGGCTCAAATGGCTCCGGGAAATCGACGGTTCTTAAAACCATGTCAAGGCTGATCGCCCCGTCGGGCGGTGCCGTGTATTTAGAAGGGGAATCCATCCATAGGATACCGACAAAGCTTGTAGCTCAAAAGCTGGCGCTGCTGCCCCAAAGCGCACAGACGCCGGCAGGGATAACCGTACAGGATTTGGTGGAGTATGGGCGCTTCCCCTATCGCACAAAGATGTCTGGCATGACGCAAAAAGACCTGGAGGTGATCCAATGGGCCTTAGCATGTACTAATATGACGGACGTGGCAGACCGGGACCTGGAGCAGCTGTCCGGCGGACAGCGGCAGCGTGGCTGGATCGCCATGGCTTTGGCGCAAAGGACGGGGATCTTGTTCCTGGATGAGCCTACCACTTATCTGGACATCTCACACCAGCTGGAGATCCTCCAGCTCCTTAGGACATTGAATGCTGAGCAGGGCGTAACGGTTGTCATGGTCTTGCATGACTTAAACCACGCGGTTATGTTTTCAGACTATCTTGTGGCTATTAAGGATGGGAGGAAATATTGTGAGGGTGCGCCGGAAGAGGTCATCACACCGGAGACCCTCCGGGAGGTTTTTGATGTGGAGGCAGAGGTAATCCGGCATCCCGTGCTGGATGTGCCGGTATGCCTTCCTTACGGTGTGCGGGGACAAAGCTTTGAAAAATAAGATAGAAGATAAAAATAAAGTGAAAAACAAGATAAGGAATACGGTAAAAAGTAAGGGGAAACGAAAAGGAGGCCTTTTATTATGAAAAAACAGATTTCATTTATTATAACTGCCCTATGCATATTAGCTACACTTGGCGGGTGCAGCGATTCCTCCGGGGGGTATAACGCAGGAACCTATACTGCCACTGCACAGGGCTATGGCGGCGATATGACGGTTGAGGTGGAATTTAGCAAGGATTCCATCCTCTCGGTACAGGTTACGGAGCATCAGGAAACAGAATGGTTCGCAGAAAAAGCGATTCCCCTTGTGCCGGATGCGATCATCGAGAAGCAGACCTATGAGGTAGATGGGTTTACCAGTGCGACCTTCACTAGCGATGCGATTAAGGCAGCAGTAAAGGACTGCATGGAGCAGGCAGGTAAAAAATAAACCGGAGCTTCGTGAATAATAACTAGAGGAGATGTAAGTTATTATTTCCAACGGGTGCAAGTCCCGAATCCGCCCAGTAGCCTGCAAAGAAAAAGTCAAGTGTTTTTGTAGGAATATCTAAAGTAAAAAAGTGCATCACAAAAAGACCACCAGTATTGCTGGCCTGAGAAAAAATGTTTTGAAACTATGAGTGGGTATTCAATGATGCAAGATATTCATTGACCCGCCCATAGTAGATACGAAGAAACTTATTAGCGCTGGCAGTCATATAGACATAGTAGTCTTTACCCTGAGTACGTTTTTTCATCATAAACTTATATATAGGGTCATCAATAGGAGCAAGTTTCATTCTGAATTCATATGCATTTAATCTGGATAAAGTGGAAAATTCATTTTGTAACAGCCTCAGCTATTTTATTTAATAAAACCTGCCTTCCTGAAATGTTTGATTAAAATTCTGACACCAATCCAAGCGCCAAGAAATGCAGCGGCAATGTTTAGTAATATCAGCACTCCAAAGATAGGCCAATTAATATATTCCATATATTTGGCAATCACATCAGGAGTTAAATTCCAGCGCTCAGCGCTCTTTTGAAGATATTTCTCAGCTGAAAGAAACATAGGTAAATAATATCCGATAAAGTGCATCAGCGTAGTGATGACAAAAGCACACATCAAATCAATTAGCTTACCATACTTGCGGCGGTTAGCAACTAATTCCGCAAGGAAAGCTCCGGCAATGGTGAACAGGGCACCATAGATGTTGCCAGTAGTGAGACTTAACAGCCCCATAACAGTACCGGCCACGAAAAATACCCCCCATTTTTTCACCTTTACCGCCATAAGCATATAGATCACACCGGTAAAAATGGAAGTCACGATGGTGTTGCCCAGTACACCGATTACTGTCACCCCGGCCAATATTCCCACAATCATATAGGTGACGATATAGATGGCAGTAAAGATACCAATGTTGATAAGATCCTTCGCATTTAGTTTGTTGGTTTTGCTGTTTCGCTTGTTCATCTTTTCCTCCTTTTTGCCTAAATGGTATTTTGCAAATAAAACAGAAATCCAATCATCCCTAAGATAAAAGCCAGAGCTACGAAATCCAATGCCCTGAATTTAAGGGGACGTAGAATTGTCTTTCTTCTTCCACTGCCAAGTCCTCTTACCATTGCCGACGCTGCCAGCTCGTCGGAGGTTTTGTAACTGCGGATAAGAATGGGAACCACAAGGAATTCCATGGTTTGAAGCGGATGTGTCAGAATGCCCCGGATAGACACATCAATATTACGCACCCGCAGGCTGTCTTTTAAGCAACTAAAATCCTCACGGATAGAAGGCATAAACCGCATTGCAACTGCGAAGGGAATAATGATTTGGTCAGGTAACCGCAGGGTTTCTAATGTACATATTACTTCCGTAACGCTGGTGGTTCCCGATAAATATGCACCAAGCATAAAAATCGTGGTACACTTCTGGATAAAATAGCTCAATGTTACAATCACAAGTGAAAGAGTGGAGCTCCCTATTCCGGAGGCCATACTGTCCAACAGCAGGAATACACCATAGAATGCAAGGGTATAAAAGGTTATCTTATAAATCCCGGAAGCAAGCATCAGTAAAGCTGCAAGAATAACCAGGCAGGTTGATGTTAAAGACGTGGTCATCCAAAATGATACCGTACTCAGCATAATAACAAGTAGAAGACGAATGCGGGGATCCAATTGAAGATTTCCCCCGGATAAATTTTGATTCATTTCACTGTGCCTCCTTCTGACTGAAAAAGAAGGTGTTTCAGCTTTTCCGTGCTGGCAGTTTCCAATGCGAAATCTTCTGCAATTACTCCCTCTTGCAAATATAATATACGGGTACAGGAAGTAAGCAGAAACTCATAGTCATGGGTTACTACAAATACAATTTTGCCTTTTTCGGCAAGATCATTCAGCCTGTCAGCCACCTGGTGCATGTTTTTACCATCCAGCCCGCTGGTCGGTTCGTCAAAAAAAAGGATGTTCGCTCCACACATCATGGCATTTGCAATAGTCAGCCGCTGCTTTTGCCCGCGGGACAAGGCTGCCGGGTGGTAATCTTTAAATTGCAGCAGATCCAGTGCTTCAAGAGTGTTCTCACACTGGTTTTCTAAGTTGCCGTGGGGAGTAATTCCGAGCTGCAATTCTTTGGTAACGCTGTCGGAAAACAACTGATAATCTGAATCCTGCATAACAAAGTAAATTTGGCCTATTCTTTCCTTAGCCGAAAGCTGCTTACCATTTAAATATACCACCCCTGCATTCTCTTTCAACAATCCGCTGCACAGCTTTGTCAATGTGGTTTTTCCCGCCCCATTTCTACCGATAAGCCCAATAATCTCGCCGCCTTGTGCTGCAAATTCTACGCTTCGCAATACTTTCTCAGGCTGGGTTTGACGGTACTTTTTATAGGTGAAGGATAATCCTTTCACTGAAAAAGTGGTTTCAGGTTTCTTGGGTGTCAATACCAATGTGCGGGCTGCCCTTGCAAGGTCAAATTGTCGAAGCCCCATGGCAGAGAGTTCCTCTGCCGTGAGCTTAACAATGTCACTTTGCATCAGTGTCTTAGAAATCTTTCCTTCTGCCATGAAGAGTACACGGTCAATCAGTTCCGTAAGGTAATACAGACGGTGTTCAATCACAAGGATGGTATTACCGAGCTCCTTTAACAATTTCATGATTTGGGCCAGCTGGAGGGTGGAGGGAATGTCCAGATTGGCAGAGGGCTCATCAAATACATAAATACCCGGAGTCATAGCACAGCAGGAGGCAATGGCGATCTTTTGCTTCTCACCGCTGGAGAGCTGGAAAATGCTGCGGTCGCGAAGGGCATCCACATGAAGGGAAGTGAATGCCCAATCAATCCGTTGGAGTATTTCTGTTCTGGAAAGCCCCATATTCTGGCACCCAAACGCAACCTCATCCGTGGTATTAGTAGTGAAGAACTGACTCCGGGGATCCTGAAAAACCGAACCCACGGCTTCTCCGATTTCATGCAGTTCCAGCTCTCTGGTGTTTTTACCGTTCACTAGTATATCCCCCATGAGAAAGCCTTCGTGGAAATAAGGGATCAGTCCATTGATGCATTTGGATAGCGTTGTCTTTCCGGATCCGCTTTCTCCGGCAATCAGAATGAATTCCCCCTGTTTAATCTTCAAATCAATATCGGAAAGAGAATTTTTACCCTCATCATGGTAATTGTAACTGACTCCTTGCAGTTGGATTACGCAATTTTCCATCCCTTGGCCACCTCCTGGGTCTTCCAGAGCTGTGTATACAAGCCTTCTTGTTCCAGAAGCGACCTATGGGTTCCCTGCTCGGCAAGCCTGCCCTGCTCAAAAACAAGGATCTGGTCGGCAGTCTGGATTGTGCGCAGGTGGTGGGCAATCACCAACACCGTCCTGTCTTTGGCAAGGGCACTGATTGCCTTCTGGATTTTGGTTTCATTCATTGGGTCAACATTGCTGGTGATCTCGTCCAGTACCACGATGGGTGAATTTTTGAGGAATGCCCGTGCAATGGAAATGCGCTGTTTTTGGCCACCCGACAGCCCGACGCCATTTTCTCCTACCTTCGTATCGTACCCATCCGGCAGACTGGAGATAAAGTCATGAATTTGTGCCTTTTTTGCAGCCTCGATAACCTGCTGGCGTGTTGCGTTCTGGTTGCCCAATCGGATGTTTTCATAAATGCTGTCCGCAAAAAGCACCACGTTTTGCATCACGATGCTGATTTTGGAAAGCAGGTCGTCATAATCCATGTCAAGGATGTTAACGCCGCCAATCTTGATGGAGCCGCTTTCACTGTCCCAAAACCGGAGCAGGAGATTCGTAACGGTGGTCTTGCCGGAGCCGGAAGGCCCTACCAGCGCGGTTAAACTTCCCTGGGACAGATGAAAGTTGATATCTTTCAAGGCAAATTCATCTGTTTCATAGGAGAAGTTCACTTGATTGAAAGCAATGTCAAAGCTCTGCGGCTTTTTCGGTGTTTCTGTTATTGGGACGACAGGACCTTCTAATACAGCCTCCACACGGCGGTAGCTGTCCTTGACCTGCAAATAATCAAGCCAGTATTTTTCAATTTTTCCAAATGGCTTATAAAACTCCCCGCTGAAAATAATAAACAATAAGAAGGTGGCAATGTCCAGGCTTCCATGATACAGCAGGAGAGCCCCCACAATAATCATCACAGCATAGGAAAGCTCAAAAAACAGGGAAAACCTGCCCACATAGCCCGCGATGGTCTTAGCTTGCTTACGGGAGCTTGCCCCAAAGGCTTCAATACTGTTTTTTAGCCTGGTTTCAAAAACGGTGTTTTCCGAGAAGGCTTTCATGAGTGGAATCCCCTTGGTATACTCTATAAAAAGGCTTACCATATCGGCCAGATCGTCGCTGGTCTGCTTTTGCAATCTAAGATTTTTACGGAAGCCCAATACAAGAGCCAGCGCCGCGAAAGGCAAAAGAGATACCATGGCGAGACCCAGGAGGGGATTCTGAGAGAAGAGCCAGAGGCCAAGCAACAGTGCGATGAGGATATCACTGAGCATAATAGAAAGAAAATGCCCTACTACACCCTCAAGGTTGTCAACATCCTTGTGGATGATTGTACTGATTTCTCCCAGGCGCTCCTTACTGTAAAACCCAAGAGAGAACTTTTTAAGCTTTTTAATAAGGCTTTCCCGGACTGTGAGCACTACATCAAAGCCGGCAAAATGTTTGGACATATCCGCTACAATACCCATCAGCGCCTTTAGGATAATTACACCAAATAGAGCTGAGCCAAGCCCTGTCAGCGAAGTTTCCGAAGGGTTTGCGGCGGTCTGCTCCAGCATATCCACCACCAGGAACATTAGATAGGCCCCCAGTAGCCCCGCAAGGGTAAACGCGATAGTGGCAGTCACAATCAGAGCCTTCCCCTTTCTTGTTGTTACCGATAATATTTTTCGAATCATGCTGATACCTCCCCGGTTTGCTTTATTTCCCAATTGTCTACCTCATTTTGTGCCTGAACCATTTCTGAATACAGTGGGCAGGTATCCAGCAATTCTTTGTGTTTTCCATTGGCAATCACACGCCCTTCCTCCATTACCACAATCTGATCCGCATTAACGATGGTGTTCAAATGATGAGCGATGATAATCAAAGTCTTGTTTTCACTCAGATTGCTGATAGCTTCCTGGATCAGATGCTCGTTATATGGGTCGATGGCAGCAGTTGCCTCATCCAGAACAATGATCGGTGCGTTTTTTAGCATGATGCGGGCAATTGCAATCCGTTGTTTTTCTCCACCGGATAGTTTTGCCCCGCCTTCTCCGACCACAGTATCATATCCCTCGGGCAGACTGCTGATCATTTCATGGATGCGGGATTTTTTTGCCGCTTCTATTACTTCCTCCATCTGCGCGCCGGCGTGTCCGATGCGGATGTTTTCCGCAATGGAGGTGTTGAACAAAAAGCTGTCCTGCTGGACGATGGAGACAAGGCCGGACATATCCTGTTCGTTCATTTCTGCAATGTTTTTTCCGCCGATAGTGACTTGGCCCCTCTCCGCTGTCCAAAAGCCCATAATCAGATTGGCA
>JARKQP010000267.1 GCA_029974875.1 Mobilitalea sp. | reverse complement strand
TGTTCAGATTAATGTCAATGGGAACCCGCTCATTGACGAGGGCGGCAATGCCATTGGACAGCTTACGTCAGAGGACTTCATTGATGATACGGATACGAATACAAATTATAGGATTAAGCTTTATTTTGCAAATGAAAAAGGCAACGCTTTAATAGAATACGATACGGACATCAATTATTCCGGGACGGAAACCATTGAAGAGCTGGCAGTAAAGCAGCTGATCAATGGCCCGACGAAGATGGGACTGTATGATACGATCGCGAAGGATACGGTCCTGCTGGATGTATATAAGTCGGACGGAACGTGGTTTGTGGATTTTAATGAGAAGTTCATGGAAAAGCTTCCGGATACTACGGCAGACGTTGCCATCTATTCCGTGGTGAACACCCTGGTTGAGCTTCCGGGCATCAGCAAGGTACAATTCCGTATTAATGGAGAGGTGCAGGAAACCTATTTGGAAAATATAGATTTTGATGTTCCTTTCGAACGGAACTTAAATATTATAGAGGCGCCTAAATAAGTCCATTAACCTGTGATGGTTTATGGAAGTGGGCAAAGGCAATGTGGGAAATCACAAATTCAATAAAAATTTAATAAAGAATAAGAATAAGAATAAGAATATAGGGAATTGCGAAAGTATATAGCCAGTGAAAATAGCAGTAGCTTCTGGGTTTCGCAATAGCCAGGAAAGGGTGGTGGATCCTTGATAAAGCGTCCGCTCATATGGATATTAGCCTGCTTTTTGTCTGGGATGTATCTGGCGTGGAAGCATTTTCCGATTTATATTGTAATATTACTGGTACTATCATTGTTATCCTGCATTTACCTAAGTATGTACAGGGTCAAATGGAAAGGGGTAAGCCCGAAGGATAAATTCCTGTGGCTGCTGCCAGGGCTCCTGCTTCTGGGCTTTCTGGCAATGGATGGGCGGCTGGTCAGACCTCCTCTCTATGATGCTTTTGGCCAGAAGACCTCCTGTGAGGCAACAGGTAAGATAAGCATGATAGTACAAAAGCCCTCCGGAAAAGCAATTTATCTGAAAGAGAACAAGGTGACCCTGCCGGAGGGGCATACCTACCAGTGTGAAGCAATCCTGGTATTTTGCAATGAAGCTACAGAAGCCAGTCCCGCATCTCCCCCCGGTCCCATGACTTACCGGGTCGGGAATGAAATCACGGTAAGGGGGACACTCCAGAAATTTTCTCAGGCCACAAATCCAGGCCAATTCAATGAACAGCTCTATTATGAAATTGAGAATATTGACTTTAAGCTAAAGGCTAAATCCATCACCATGACAGATGGAGGCTATTCCCATTTTCATTCCGTATTGGACCACGTAAAAGAAAAATTAATCAGGGTATATGATACCATCCTTTCGGAAAAGGAATCCGGGGCATTGGTTGCGATGCTGCTGGGCGAAAAGTATTTATTGGGAGATGAGATTAAGACCCTGTACCAACAGAATGGGATATCCCATATACTTGCAATCTCCGGACTTCATGTTTCCCTGATCGGCATGTTTGTATTTGCGGTGCTAAAACGTCTGAAAATCCCTATCTTCATTTCGACCCTTGTCACGGTCTTTCTTCTGTATTGCTATGGGGTGCTTACGAATTTCAGTGTATCTACTAGCCGGGCAGTTGTGATGATGACAATTATGCTGCTGGCTCCACTGGCGGGCAAAACCTATGACATGCTGAGTGCCTTGTCCCTCAGTGCCTTTCTCATCCTGCTGCAAAATCCTTTACAGGTCTTTAGCGCCGGATTTTTGCTATCTTACGGCGCAGTATTGGGTATTGCCGTAATCCAGCCCTGCTTTGGGCAGCTATTCCAGAAAAAGAACATTATTCTCGATAGTATTTATATCAGCACCAGCGCCCAGCTGGCTACGGCACCGATTGTAATTTATTTCTTTTATCAGCTTCCGATCTATGGGATTCTAGTAAATTTAATTATTCTTCCCTTTGTTACCATATTGACGCTGACCTCTATTTTTGCAGGGATCTTAGGAGCGGTTTACCTGCCCCTTGGCATCTTCTGTGTGGGAGGGGCTAATTATATCTTGAAGTTCTACGAATGGGTCTGCAGGTTCGGCAATGCCCTGCCGGGCAATTTGATCACGGTTGGGAAGCCGGGGGTGTTGCAAATGGTTCTGTATATAATACTCCTTGTTCTCTTTTGTTGGACAAGCAATCGTTGGCCGGCAAAGGATGAGGCAGCAAAGAATGAAACTGAGGATAATGCGACAATGAAACATTGGGTAACGCAGCATTGTAATAAGAAGCTATGCCTCTTGCTGCCCTTGCTGGCCTCCATGCTGCTGATCCTGCCCCAGAACCACGCAGGCCTTAGGGTTACCTTCCTGGATGTGGGACAGGGAGATTCCATCTATCTGGAATATGAAGACAGGACGACGATCCTGGTTGACGGGGGTAGCACGGATGTGATGAATGTGGGAAAATACCGGATCAAACCATTTCTTCTCTCACAGGGAACCGATGAGCTTACCTATGTAATCATGACCCATGCAGATGGGGACCATATTAATGGGTTAAAGGAGTTGATGGAGGATGGGCAGATTAAGATTAGGAACCTGGTTCTGCCGGATATTTCTAATAAGGATCAGGGGTACCTGAAAATGGAGTCCTTAGCAAGAGAGAAGAACATAACAGTCAGCTACTGTAAGGCGGGGGATAGAATCATAGATGGGGAATTGACCCTGTTCTGCCTGCACCCCAATAAAGGGGTGACCGCGGTTGATACAAATTCCTATTCCGCGGTCTTTAGTGTGAGATATGGTGAATTTGACCTGCTTCTTACCGGGGATTTGGGGAAGGAACAGGAGGGAGCCCTGCTTAGGAATTTAACGGACGGGACTTTGTGGGGAAATGACGGAGCCAGACCCCAGGTGGAATATGACATTTTAAAGGTAGCCCATCACGGGTCAAAAAACTCTACCACGGATGAATTTCTGTCCTTACTGCAGCCAAAGCATGCCTTTATTTCCTGTGGATTAAATAACCGCTATGGGCATCCCCACCAGGAATTATTGGAACGCTTAAAGGCGGCGGGAAGCGACATCAGGATAACCTATGCGGCCGGTGCCATACAGATTGAGACAGATGGAAGCCTTATGGAGGTGGAAGGGTATCTGGAGTGAAATCCATCTTTTTCTTTACAAATAGCTTGATTTGCCTATAATAATATTTTTAGATATGACAAAATATGAGATAAAGCTATTAGAATTGGTTCAGGGTAGCGCTGATTTTAAAAATAATATTTTTGTGTAAAATTTTGGTTGAAAAGGTTGACTTACAATAAATGTATGATACAATAGATACCATAATATGTAAATAACTATCTGATTTATAATGCTTTTTATTTTATCTGTTTTTTTGTAAAAGATACATAAAAAGTATTCATTAAGGTTATTAAGGCCATGACCACTATTCATGCTCCAGAGGGTGATAGTGGAGGAATAGTAGCGGGTAGTGGAGATACTTCATCGCGTTATACTGCTGGTATAATGATGGGTAGATCTGTTGAGGGTGAAATGTATTATGTAAAAGCAGGAAACATAGCCCTCGGTTTGGGGACTTTCGGTATATTAATATGAAAAATAACAATATTATTATAAGATTGATCACTATGGGTACTTTATTCTCTGCTTTTACTGCTTTCTCTAATGAAGAGAGTAAAGTTGATAAAGACGAATATCCATGGAGAATTGGACATGAAAACAAACTTATATTTGATACCAAATCCGGTCTTAAACTAGCACTTAAGAATGGAACCCTAACTCCAAGGGGAGCTACGTTTATTTTAAAAAATGCAGGAAAAGACGTTGTATACTACGGATCAAAGTATTTTCTTCAAATCCTACTTGATAAAAAATGGTTTAACATTGAAGAATACACTGATTGGACTTTAGAACTATATCACCTTAATCCTGGTGAAGAAACAGAACTTCCCGTAGATTGGAGCAATTATTATGGGGAATTACCTCATGGTAATTATCGTTACGTAAAGGAATTTTACTTGCGTTATTTTCCAGGGGGAGAAAGAATATATTTAAGTTATCCATTTATAATAAATAAAAACCAATAAACAGTATGCTGAAATGCTACATAAGTTTGACCTAAAGATATCCCTGAACAGTGTATGTATTTAACAATTAATAAATTTTCGTAAAATCAAAAAATACGTCAAAATAAGGAATGAACATGGTGCAGTATTATTAACTCTGTACCGTGTTCATTTTTTGCCATAAAGGTGTTCATCGTTAAATTGTATCAATATCGTCACCCTAATGAAGGTAGCCCATCACGGGTCAAAAAACTCTACCACGGATGAATTTCTGTCCTTCTTGCAGCCAAAGCATGGAAGGGCATCTGGAGTGAAATCCATCTTTTTCTTTACAAATAGCTTGATTAGCCTATAATAATATTTGAATAAACAAAAAATAAAAGGGTCATATATTATATAGGAAGCCAAGGGCTCCAAAAAAGAAGGAGACAAAACATGTTTTTAGACAAAATGTTGGAACGGTTAGAATATACCTGCTTGCAGGGAGAGACTCATATTGAAATTACGGAGCTGGTGTATGATTCGAGGAAGGTAGTGGATAACTCGGTATTTGTATGCATTGCCGGAGCGGTAAAGGACGGGCATGAATTCGCCTACGAGGTTGCGCTTAAGGGAGCGGCGGCAATTATCGTAGAGAGGGAAGCCGTATTCCAGGAGGGTGGCTACCCGGAAGGCGTTACAATCATTAAGGTGAAAGACAGCCGCCTGGCTTTGGCCTATATGTCGGCCACTTATTTTGGACATCCGGCAGAAAAGCTGACCACCGTTGGCATCACAGGAACCAAGGGAAAAACGACCACCACCTACATGATTAAATCAATCCTTGAAAATACAGGGAAAAAGGTGGGGCTTATCGGCACCATTGAAGTAATCATCGGAAATAAGGTGATACCGGCAAATAACACGACGCCGGAGTCCTATATGGTGCAGAAATATTTTGCCCAAATGGTGGAAGAGGGCTGTGAATGCGTAGTGATGGAAGCCTCCTCCCAAGGACTGATGCTCCACCGGATGGAGGGCTTTACCTTCGATTTTGGAATCTTTACGAACCTGGAGCCGGACCATATCGGAGGGGCAGAGCATAAGGATTTTGAAGATTATCTCCGCTGTAAGAGCAAGCTCTTTAAGCAGTGCAGGCTTGGTCTGATTAATATCGATGATTCCCATGCCCAGGAGATTCTTGAGGGGCATACCTGCCAGGTAGAGACCTTCGGCTTCTCAAAAGAAGCGGACGTCCGTGCTTTGGAGGTTGATTTGGTGGAAAGGCCCGGCTACCTTGGGATTGCCTATAAGGTAGAGGGCCTGATCAATATGGATGTAACCATGAATGTACCCGGAAAATTTAACGTATATAATTCCCTGTGCGCGATTGCACTTTGCAGGCATTTGGCTGTAGGTCCTGACCTTACGGAAGAGAAGGTTAAGAAGGAAATCGCAGGGGCGCTGAAGCATGTTAATGTAAGGGGCCGTGTGGAGCTTGTTCCGGTTCCTGGACATTATACCCTGATGATCGACTATGCACACAATGCAATGAGCCTGGAAAGCCTACTTACGACATTGAAGGAATACCATCCAAGACGACTGGTATGCCTCTTTGGATGCGGCGGGGACCGTTCCAGAAGCAGAAGGTTTGAGATGGGCGAGGTGTCATCAAGGCTGGCAGACCTTACGGTAGTGACCTCAGATAACCCAAGAACCGAGAATCCCCAGGCCATCATTGATGATATTATTGTGGGGGTTAAAAAAGCCTCCGGTAAATATGTCGAAATCATTGACCGTAAACAGGCAATCAAGTATTGTATCGACAATGCCCAGGAAGGCGATGTCATCGTATTGGCTGGTAAGGGCCATGAGGATTACCAGGAAATTAACGGTGTGAAGCACCATATGGATGAACGTGAGCTCATCGCTGACATTTTGTCTGGAAGGTAAAGTGGAGAGGGCTACAAAGGAGGATGAGATGTCTTTTCGTTACTATGCAGATATCATCATAGACATATCCCATGAAAATTTAGACAAGACATACCAGTATGCCGTCCCGGAAGAAATGGAGGAAAAGGCAGTCATAGGTTCGCTTGTAGTAGTTCCGCTGGGAAAAGGTAACCGCAGGATCAATGGGTATATCGTTGGGATATCGACAGAGCCGAAGATTAGTGTGGAGCGTATCAAACCTATTTATGAAGTGGTCGAAGGGGCACCAGTCATTGAGAGCCATCTGATCTACCTTGCCTACTATATCAAGGAGAGGTTTGGCGGTACAATGAATGATGCCCTGAAAACCGTTATTCCTGTCCGGAAGGCCGTTAAAATAAAGGAGCAAAGAAGCGTCCAGCTGGCAATCGGAACGGAAGAGGCCCACAGGTTATATTTTGAATACCAGAAGAAAAACAGCAAGGCAAAGCTACGGCTGCTGGAAGCACTTCTTAGGGAGCCTACCCTGGACTATGATATCGTCATCAATAAGCTGAATATTCCGAGAACCACCTTGCTGGGAATGGAGAAGCGGGGTGTTACCAGAACCTCCTCGGAGCAGATCTACCGAAACCCGATAAAAACACAGGAAGAGGCATACCAGCCCGTCAGCCTGAACGGGGAACAAAAATATATCGTAGAGGATTTCCTGGGAGATTACCGGCAGGGGATACGCCAGGCTTATCTGATCCATGGTATCACGGGGAGCGGTAAGACGGAAGTGTATATGGAAATCATCGCTTCTGTGATTGCAATGGGGAAGCAGGTAATCCTGCTGATACCGGAAATCGCATTGACCTATCAGACAGTAATGCGTTTTTATAAACGGTTTGGGAACCGGATCAGTATTATGAATTCAAAAATGTCCCAGGGGGAACGATATGACCAGAGCCTCCGTGCGAAAAACGGAGAGATCGATATTATGATTGGACCAAGGTCCGCATTGTTTACCCCGTTCCAAAGGCTTGGACTGATCATTATTGACGAGGAACATGAATATAGTTATAAGAGTGAGTCCGTTCCCAAATACCACGCTACCTTGGTGGCGATGGAACGGGCAAGGCTCACGGAAGGCTCTGTGGTGCTCGGATCGGCAACTCCGTCCCTGGAGGCTTATTTAAAGGCAAGGAATGGTGAGCTAAAGCTCTATACCCTGACGAAACGGGCAAAGGAAGCGGAGCCGCCGATGGTATGGATTGCGGATTTGCGTGAAGAATTAAAAAGGAAGAATAAATCAATTTTCAGTGAAAAATTGAAGGAATTAATCCGTGACCGCCTGAATAAGAAGGAACAGATCATGCTCTTTTTAAACAGGAGGGGATATGCCGGCTTTGTATCCTGCCGGAGCTGCGGTTATGTGGTTAAATGTCCCCACTGTGATATTTCCCTTACGGCACACAATAATAAAAGCCTGGTTTGCCATTATTGCGGCCATGAGGAAGGGCAGCCTGCTCTCTGCCCGCAATGCGGTTCGAAGTATATTGCCGCCTTTGGTACCGGTACGCAGAAGGTTGAGGAATTGGTGAAAAAGGAGTTTCCAGAAGCCAGGGTGCTCCGCATGGATGCAGACACGACCAGGAATAAGGGCGGGCATGAAGCGGTTTTATCCGCATTTTCCGGGCATCAGGCGGATATTTTAGTCGGAACCCAGATGATCGTGAAGGGACATGATTTCCCCAAGGTGACACTGGTGGGAATTATTGCTGCGGATCTCTCCCTGTATACAGGGGATTTCCGTGCCAGCGAGCGGACCTTTCAATTGCTGTGCCAGGCTGCTGGCAGGGCAGGCAGGGATGTGCTGCCGGGAGAGGTGGTTATTCAGACCTATCATCCGGAGCATTACAGCATCATCACCGCAGCGGAGGGCAATTATGAGGCCTTCTATGAGCAGGAAATGCTATACCGCAGGCTGATGCAGTATCCTCCTGCGGCACATATTTTACTCCTTCTGGTTACCTCCAAGGAGGAAGAGGAAGCGGTGAAATCAGCCACCCGGCTCGCAGCGGCTATTAAGCATTATATTGAGGGGAACCTTGGAAAGCAGCCTGAGAGATGTTTTGGCGAAAGCCTGGAAGAAAATCCTGGACAAAGCTTAGAACAGAACTTAGAAGAAAACCTCGAACAAAACTTTAAACAAAACGCTGAACAAAACTTTGAACAAAACGCTGAACAAAACGCTGAACAAAATCCCGGAAAGAATCAGGAGAAAGAGCTGGAGGAGATAAGTGTAATCGGTCCGGCTCCCGCAAGCATATCGAAGGTAAATGATATTTTCCGCCAGGTCATTTATCTAAAGCACAAGGATTATGACAGGCTGGTGGAAATTAAGGACTATCTGGAAGGCTATTTTAATTTTTCTGAGCAATTTGTGAAAAGCAATCTTCAATTTGATTTTAACCCAATGAGCGGATATTGATATGACGGACCGTAAATGTCCGTGTAATGCACGGATACATAGCGGGAATGATGCCGGATGAGTGTAGGGGCAGTTAGCGTAAATATCTGTGTAGTGCATGGATATATAGTGGGAACCGTGGCAGGCAGCTGTAGTAGATAACCGTGGCGGCAATACAAGATGTTGTTGCTTAAACATGGTCGGATATGGTATGATAAATAAAGGTACCATAAATTTTATGGCACAAATGACACAATAGATAGTATGTAGGTGTGCTACAGGATACCTTATGTAGTTTTGGGGATGTGTTTTATGATCCGGACAACAAGTGGGCGGAGATTTAGGCTGTGAGATGAATATATGTGCATTCATGTTCACCTCTCCGGTTATAAAAAACTTTGTCAGGCGGATCATTTTATACTAAAAAGAAAACAGGTTACAAAGAATAGAGAGGATTGATGAGTATGGCAATACGAAATATCAGGGAAGTAGGAGACAAGGTCTTATTAAAGATAAGCAAAGAGGTTAAGGAAGTTGACAATAAGCTTCTTACATTAATTGACGATATGTTGGATACCATGTATGATGCAGGCGGTGTTGGCCTTGCGGCTCCCCAGGTGGGGATTTTGAAGCGCGTTATTGTCATTGATGTGTCACCGGAGGGGGATGATCCGATTATTTTGATTAATCCGGTTATTCTTGAAACGGATGGCGAGCAGACCGGTGACGAGGGCTGCCTGAGTGTTCCCGGAAAGGTTGGCACGGTTACCAGGCCCAACCATGTTAAGGTAAAGGCTTTTAACGAAAGAATGGAAGAATTTACTGTTGAGGGTACGGAATTAAAGGCGAGGGCCCTATGCCATGAAATTGACCACCTGAATGGAGTTCTCTATATTGAAAAAACAGAGGGAGAGCTTCGTAATGCTTATACGGCTGAAGAGGTACAGTAAGCTGCCCGCTTCGGGCATTTTGAGGTATAGAAGCACTTTGTTGTATCTGTAAGGAGGCGTGGATTGAAATATGGAAGCATGTGGGAATAAAAAAGCTATGACGGTTTTGTTCATGGGTACCCCTGACTTTGCGGCAACGATTTTAGAAAAAATTCTTGCAGTTTACCCAGTGATAGGGGTCGTGACACAGCCGGACAAGCAAAAAGGCAGGGGCAAGGAGCTGGCTTTTTCCCCGGTGAAGGAATTGGCCATACAGCATGGACTGCCGGTGTATCAGCCGAGGAAGGTAAGGGAACCGGAATTTTTAGGACAAGTAAGGGAACTGAAGCCGGATGTTATTGTGGTTGCAGCCTTTGGGCAGTTATTGCCGAAGGAGCTGCTGGATATACCGGAACAGGGCTGTATTAACGTACATGCCTCGCTGCTTCCGAAATACCGGGGAGCGGCTCCGATCCAATATTCCATCATTGACGGTGAAAAAGAAACAGGAATAAACATCATGTACATGGATGTTGGTTTGGATACGGGCGATATCATTTTACAGGATGTGGTTCCAATAGCTTTGGAGGAAACAGGCGGGAGCCTGTTTGAAAAGATGGCAGAGCAGGGAGCGGCTTCCATCATTAAGGCCTTAGGGCAGATAGAGCAGGGAGAAGCAGGGAGAAGACCCCAGGAGAACGAGAAGGCCACCCATGTCAAAATGATTGACAAGGAAATGGGGAAGCTGGATTTTACCAAACCGGCTGTCCAATTGGAACGGCTGATCCGTGGATTAAATCCTTGGCCAAGCGCATATACATTCTTAGATGGAAAGACCTTAAAGCTCTGGCAGGCTGAGGTGGAGGATATCAGCGAAGGCGGGGTTTCCCGGGAAGCCGGGGAAGCCATGTTAAAGGACAGCCTTCCAGGTACCGTAGTGGAGGTGCGGAAAGACGCACTTGTCATTCTGACCGGGGACGGGCTGCTGGTAGTTAAGGAGCTGCAGCTGGAAGGAAAAAAACGGATGCCGGCAGATTCATTTTTGCGCGGGTTTTCTGTTACAGCCGGTACAAGGCTTGGGTAAGCTTGTTATTACCCGGCCAATAGGGATGGATCCCTTACCGGGATACGATATGGGCTTGGCAACATTGTTATTATCAGGTGACGGCTGAATTGATTTATGGTTCACCTTGCAAGTGTTTTGCTAGTACACTAATGCCAGAAATTGTGGCGTTTTGACAGAATGGAGGTTTGTTATGGGTTACGGTTATGGTTATTATCCTTATTTTGATAAGACCTATCTGTTGGTTTTAATCGGAATTGTTATTACCCTGGCGGCATCCGCTAAAGTAAAGTCCACCTTTGCGAAATATTCAAGAGTAAGGAACAGGCTGGGCATTACCGGTGCCCAGGCAGCAGAGCGGATACTGCATGAATCGGGTATTTATGATGTGCAGATCCAGCAGGTTACAGGAAATCTGACGGATCATTATGATCCAAGAAGTAAGGTGCTCCGGCTTTCGGAGTCAGTCTATGGGAGCAGCTCCCTGGCGGCGGTAGGCGTAGCAGCCCATGAATGTGGACATGCAATCCAGCACCAGAATTCCTATGCCCCCTTAGCGCTGCGGAGCACTCTGGTTCCAGTTGCTAATATCGGTTCCATGGCGGCCTGGCCGGTGATACTTCTCGGTGTACTCATGGGTTATAATGGGTTCCTGGTGAATCTCGGGATCATATTATTTTCGGTTGCGGTATTGTTCCAGCTGATTACCCTTCCGGTGGAATTCAACGCCTCCAAAAGAGCGGTTGCCAGACTGAGTGAAACCGGAATTTTATATGGTGACGAGCTTGGCCAGTCGAAAAAGGTTCTTGATGCGGCTGCTTTGACCTATGTTGCGTCTGCAGCGGCCATGATATTGCAGCTGCTGAGATTAGTCCTATTATTTGGAGGAAGACGCCGTAATGACTAATCCGGCCGGAAGGCTGAAAGAAATAAAATCAGTAAGCGAAGGGGGGACTGGATCCATGCCGGCACTTTTATGGCGATTTGTGCGATGTAGAAGCAATGCCCGTAAGGATGGGCAATGCCTATAGTGATAGGCATGGACATGAAGATGGAAAGAGAAATCGTCCTGGATATGCTTCTTGAAGTGATTGAAGGGGATAAATACAGTCATAGGGTCCTGAACCAGACCTTGAAAATGAACCAGGAGCTGGATAAGCAGGAGCGGGCATTTATATCGAGGCTGTTCCAGGGAACCGTCAAAGCCTACCTGAAATTGGATTATATTATTGACCAATTTTCGAAGGTTCCGGTAAAAAAGATGAAGCCCCTGATCCGCAATCTGCTAAGACTGAGTGTGTACCAGCTCCAGTCCATGGATCAGGTTCCAGCCAGTGCAGTTTGCAATGAAGCCGTAAAAATCGCAAAAAAGCGTGGCTTTTCCGGCTTATCCGGTTTTGTTAACGGAGTGCTGCGCAGTATTAATAGAGGCCTGGAACAGGTAAAATATCCGGATCAGGAAAATAACCAGGTGAAATATCTTGAGGTGATGTACTCCTTCCCCGGATGGCTGGTGGAGGAGCTGTTAAAGCAATATGAATTTTCCCAGGTTGAAGGGATGCTCCAGGCGTCCTTGAAGGAGAAGGAGCTGACAATCCGCTGTAATAGGAGAAAGATCAGTCCGGGACAATTAAAGGAGCTTTTATTAAGCGAAGGAATTACGGCCCAGGACAGCGAATATCTGGACTATGCATTTAAAATTAAGGATTTTGACTATTTAGAGAAATCAGCCTCCTTTCAGGAGGGCAGCTTTACGGTCCAGGATGTCAGCTCAATGCTAGTTTGCCAGGTTGCAGGAATAAACCACGGGGATTTTGTTGTGGATGTCTGCGCTGCACCGGGCGGCAAGGCACTGCACGCGGCTGAATCGGCAAAAAGGGTATCTGCAAGGGATCTTACGGCCTATAAGACAAAGCTGATCGAGGACAATATCCGCCGGATGGGCTTTGATAATGTTGAAACAAAGGTATGGGATGCAACCCTGCCGGATGAGACAATTACAGGCCAGGCAGATGTGGTTATCTGTGACCTGCCCTGCAGCGGCCTGGGAGTCCTTGGTAAGAAGTCGGATATAAAATATAAATTAAAGGAAAGCCAGCTGAAGGAATTAGTGGGATTACAAAGAAGTATTTTGGAGGTCGCACAAAGCTATGTAAAGGAAGATGGGGTATTAATTTTTAGTACCTGTACCGTCAATAAGGAGGAAAACCAGGGAAATAGGGAATGGATCCTGGAGAACCTGGGGCTCTGTCCGGAAAGCCTGGATGAATATCTTCCTGATAAGCTGCAAAGTGGGACTACAAAAGAAGGATACCTGCAGCTGGTTCCGGGAATTCATGATATGGACGGATTTTTTATATCGAAGTTCCGCAAAAAAAGATTGAGGAATAGTTAAAATATTAGTTCCGATTCCTTTTCGAGGAAAGTGCGAGAAGAAATTCTAAGACACCAAAAGACGGTGTCTAAGAATTTCTAAATCTCACACTGGAAGAACGCAGGTACAGCGTTCTTCACTGATGATTCGAACATATGTGAAGTTCCTCGAAAAGGATTATCGGAAGTTATGTTTTAGCTATTCTTGAGCCGATAGGAAAGGCAATGTAATCAGTATGGATAAAATAGATATCAAATCCCTGTATTTCGAAGAGCTGGAAGGGGAATTAAAGGGCCTTGGCCTCCCTGCCTTCCGGGCAAAGCAGGTATATGAATGGCTCCATGTTAAGCTGGCAACCAGCTTTGAGGATATGACCAACCTGTCAAAGGAGCTGAGGGAAAGCTTAAAGGAAAGGTATGCGTTAACTGCACTTACGGAAGTGGATTCCCTGCATTCTGCGTCAGATGGAACCATAAAATATTTATTCCGTCTAATGGATGACAGGGTCATCGAAAGCGTCCTCATGAAATACCACCATGGAAACAGCGTCTGTATTTCCTCACAGGTCGGATGCAAAATGGGATGTAAGTTCTGTGCATCTACCATAGGCGGTAAGGAAAGGGACCTGCTGCCCTCAGAAATGCTGGACCAGATTTACCGGATCCAGGCCATATCGGGGGAGAGGGTATCCAATGTTGTGGTAATGGGAACCGGTGAACCCCTGGATAATTATGATAATCTGATCCGCTTCCTCAAGCTGGTCATAGATCCAAAGGGGTTAAATATCAGCGCCAGGAACATTACGGTATCAACCTGTGGAATACCGGATAAAATCCGGGCCTTTGCTGAGGAGGGGATCCCGGTAACCCTGGCACTGTCACTGCATGCCCCCAATAATGAGATCAGGAAATCCATGATGCCGGTGGCAGCAAAATACGGCCTGCCGGAGGTGATGGAGGCCTTCGGGTATTATTATGAAAAGACAGGCAGGAGGCTGACCTTTGAATACAGCCTGGTGGATGGCGTAAATGATAAAGAGGAGCATGCAAAGGAGCTGGCAAGGCTGATAAAGGGTATCAATTGCCACGTAAATCTCATTCCCGTCAACCCGATTAAAGAGCGGAATTACAGGAAATCGGGGAGCGAAAATATACAAAAATTTAAATTTATACTTGAAAAATACAGAATTAATGTTACTATAAGAAGAGAAATGGGCGCGGATATTGACGCTGCCTGTGGGCAACTGAGAAAGAGATATATGGATGATACAAGTCTCTAACAGTTGCGAAAACTAGGAGGTGCAGGCTTGAAAGCATTTTCAATAACTGATATTGGAGAGCGACGGAGGATAAACCAGGATTATGTTTATTGCAGTGAGACGGCCGTTGGAATATTGCCGAATTTATTTGTTGTGGCAGACGGTATGGGTGGACATAATGCGGGTGACTATGCTTCAAGATTCTGTGTGGAATTTTTTAGGCAAAAGATAGAAGAGAGTGAGATGACTACACCGGTCTCAGCTATTAAAGATGCCTTGGCCAAAACAAATGAAGCCCTGCTAAGCAAAGCGCAGGAGCAAAGTGATTTAGAGGGGATGGGGACCACCTTTGTAGTAGCAACGATATTTGGACAGGAAATGTATGTTGCCAACATTGGTGATAGCAGGCTTTATGTCATTGGTAAAGAAATGAAGCAGATTACAGAGGATCACAGCCTGGTGGAAGCGATGGTGAAAACCGGGGAAATAAAACGTAGTGAAGCAAGGGTTCACCCCAATAAGAATATTATTACCAGGGCTTTGGGGGCGAATGAGGAAGCCCGGCCAGATTTTTTTGAGGTTAACCTGGAAGAGGGGGACATTGTACTTATGTGCTCGGACGGCCTGACAAATATGTTGGAGGACGAGACAATTGAGCAGATCATCAGGGAAAACAAGGAGCTGGAGACTGCGGCAGCAACATTAGTAAAATATGCAAACCAGAACGGCGGAAAGGACAACATCGCCATAATTATTATCAAGGTGTGAAAAAGAGGTGAATGAAAAAAATGTTGAAACCAGGTATGATTATCAGCGATCGCTATGAAGTCATTGATAAAGCGGGTTCAGGCGGTATGGCTGATGTATATAAGGCCAAAGACCAGAGGCTGAATCGTTTTGTAGCGATAAAGGTACTAAAGCCGGAATATTCCAGTGATAAGAGTTTTGTCAATAAATTCAGGGGAGAAGCCCAGTCAGCAGCCGGATTATCCCATCCGAATATCGTGAATGTTTATGATGTCGGGGACGACAATGGTTTACATTATATTGTAATGGAATTAGTGGAGGGGATCACCCTAAAGCGTTTCATTGAAAGAAAGGGTAAGCTCGAGATCAAGGAGGCAGTCGGAATTGCAATCCAGATTGCCCAAGGTATGGAGGCTGCCCATGACAACCATATCATTCATAGGGATATAAAACCCCAGAACATAATTATTTCCAGAGATGGAAAAGTAAAAGTTACAGATTTCGGTATTGCGAAGGCTACAACCTCGAATACGATTACTTCTAATGCAATGGGCTCCGTGCATTATTTATCCCCGGAACAGGCAAGGGGCGGATACAGTGATGAAAAAAGTGATATCTATTCCCTGGGTGTGACCCTCTATGAAATGCTATCGGGAAAGGTACCCTTTGCCGGTGACAATACGGTCTCTGTTGCCCTGCTCCATATACAGGGGGAGGCTATGCCCCTGCGTGAGCTGGATCCGGAGATTCCTGTCAGTATAGATAAAATTGTCCAGAAATGTATGCAGAAAAGGCCGGAGCGCAGATATCATACTGCTTCTGAACTGATTTCTGATTTGAAGAAGGCAATTACCAATCCGGACGGGGATTTCGTCCAGATTCCGGCATTCTCTGCCACGGATTCACCAACCATCAATATTTCAGATGATTTAAGCAAAATAAAGAGCGGTGCTTACTCCCAGGATGACCTGCGTGTCACGAAGAACCTTACCCCAGGAAAGTTTGATGAGGAAGAGGAGGAAGAGCTGGACACGGTGGACGCCAAGGTGGAGAAGGTATTCGTATGGCTGACGGTTGGTGTCAGCGCCTTGATTGTTATCGCAATTGTCGTTGCCATCGTTTGGTTTATATCGAATAATGCGCGTAAGGGAGAGCCGGCAGCGCCCACCCCGACCGTAACTGTAATGCCTACCGGAGGGGCATCACCTACCGTCACCGGCACCGGAGAAACCTATGCTATGCCGCCGGTACTCGGATATAAAAAAGATGATGCAGTGGCAATTCTGGAATCCAAGGATAAGGATGTGTTCATTGAATTTGACGAGGACTTTTCCGATACCTATGAGGCAGGGGTTGTTATGAAGCAGTATCCGGAAGCAGGGAACAATATGCTGCCGGGTGAAAGCGTCATACTGACCATCAGCACTGGCAAAGAGACCTTTGCGCTGCCGGATGTCTATGGACTGACAGAAGCACAGGCAGATAAGAAGCTGGTGGAAAAAGGATTAACCCTTACACACGAATATCCAAACAATGACGAGGTGGAGGCCGGCAAGGTAATTAATACCTTACCTGAGCGCGGAACCATGGTTACTGCAGGAGATTCGGTTACGGTATATGTCAGCAATGGATCTAAGAATGTTACGGTGCCGAATTTGCTTGGAATGACAGAGGCACAGGCAGATGCAGCTATAGCTGGCGCGGGGCTGAAGAAGGGTTCCGTATCCTATGATTCCTCCGATATCTATGCGGTGGGCCAGGTAATGTACCAGAATTATTCCGTAGGCGAAAAGGTTGCAAGCGGTACGGTAATTGATATTACAATTAACCAGGGCTCTACAAATGCAAGAGGCTATGTCGGTCAGGTTACCATTGATGTGAATCCTTTGGAGGGCTATGGCCATGGACAGACGGCTGAAATTACCCTTGAATTAGAGAAGGACGGGGAACCGGCGTATGAGATCTATAGTGATTTCCTCACTGCAGATGATTTTCCTTTCTCGATCCCTGTTGACAGCAGCAGCGGAGGCAAGGGTATCGTGAAGATGTACGTTGACGGTGAAGTATATATTGTTCCGGGTGAATCCAATGAAGCAACCTGGAGCGTGAATTTTACACCTGTGGAGGGTTAGCTTGAAAGGGAAGATTGTCAAGGGAATTGCTGGATTTTATTATATTCATGTACCAACGGAAGACAGAATTTATGAATGTAAGGCAAAAGGGATTTTCCGTAATCAGAATATTAAGCCCCTGGTGGGGGATGATGTCCTGATTGCTACCGATAATCAACCCGAAGGCTGTGGCACCATCTCCAGGATTTTACCACGGAAGAATGAATTAATCAGACCTGCTGTTGCGAATGTGGATCAGGCTATGGTTATATTTGCAGCAGCGGAGCCTGAGCCGAACTTAAATCTCCTGGACCGTTTTTTGATTATGATGCAGAGGCAAAGGCTGGACACAGTGGTATGCTTTAATAAGATGGATATTGCAGACGGGAAGGAGCTTACCCTATTGCAGGAGACCTACCGGCTGTGTGGGTACCAGGTGGTTTTTACCAGCCTGCGGCGTCAGGATGGTATTTTAGGGCTTAGGGAAAGGCTGAAGGGGAAGACCACCGTGCTGGCAGGACCCTCCGGAGTTGGTAAATCGACCTTTATCAACCTGCTCCAGCCGGAAGTAAGGATGGAGACGGGAGATGTCAGCAGTAAGATAAAGAGGGGGAAGCATACGACGAGGCATTCGGAGCTGATTTATGTGGAGCAGGATACCTACGTGATGGATACCCCCGGCTTTAGCTCCTTATATATCGATGAGATAGAAAAGGAGGAGCTGAAGGCTTATTTCATGGAATTTAAAGAATATGAGGAAGGCTGCCGCTTTGGCGGCTGCAGCCATCTGAATGAGCCCGGCTGTGCTGTGAAGCAGGCCTTGGCGGATGGGAAAATAAGTAGGATCCGTTATGGGAATTACGTTGTCCTGTATAACGAATTGAAGGGCAAAAAGCGTTATTGAGCAGACTGTGAAAGCTAATTACGGACAGTATGCCCAGTGAAAACAGCGACAGTTCTTGAGTTTCGCAATTATCTGCCAAAATGCGGTATAAGAAAGTACGGTATAAAAAAGAAATAGGGTATATATTACCTCCGCTTAAGGCGGAGGATTATTCTTGTATTATATATGGCAGACTGTTAAGGGAGAGCCAGGTGCGCCCTGGGAAAGGAAAGGGATTTAGTATGATGAAACTTGCTCCATCTATTTTAGCAGCAGACTTTACGGTTTTGGGAGAGCAGATCGGCCGCCTGGAAAAAGCGGGCGTGGACTACCTCCATATTGATGTTATGGACGGTATGTTCGTACCCAGCATCAGCTTTGGCATGCCTGTGATAGCAGCCATCCGTAAAAAGTCAAAGCTGGTTTTTGACGTACATCTGATGGTGGAGGAACCGATCCGCTATGTGGAAGCCTTCAAGGAGGCGGGCGCTGATCTGATTACGGTCCATGCGGAGGCCTGCAAGCATCTTCACCGGACGGTTATGAGGATCAAGGAGCTTGGGCTAAAGGTGGGAGTTTCCTTAAATCCGGCAACACCGGCAAGCGTCCTGGAGTATGTGCTCGGGGAGCTTGATATGGTTTTGGTTATGACCGTAAATCCCGGCTTTGGAGGCCAGTCCTTTATTGAAGCGACACTTCCTAAGATCGCAGCCTTAAAGGAAATGATACAAAAAACCGGAAAGGAAATTGATATCCAGGTAGACGGGGGCATCGGCGTGGATAATGTAGAACGCGTCATGAGTGCCGGTGCCAATGTTATCGTGGCAGGCACCTGTGTATTCCGGGGCGACATGGAGGAAAACATCGCCGGGTTTAAGAAGAAGTTTGAAGAATTCGAAGCAGTTGGATCAGGCACAGATGCCTTATAAATTCACTTTTTAGTCCATATAATAAGGATAACAATAGGGATAATAACAATACCTATAAGAATGCTAATAAAGGATACGGATAAGGATGCGGATATG
>JARKQP010000209.1 GCA_029974875.1 Mobilitalea sp. | reverse complement strand
TACGGGAATCTCCATATTTAGTTCGGACAGCACCCGGAGCGCAATACCCACCTGCCCTTTTCCGCCGTCCATCAGGATCAGGTCCGGATATCTTGTAAAGCTTCCGAGGGACTCATCCAGATTCTTTTCCTTCAGCTGCTCCAGCTCCCTTTGTCCATGGGTAAAGCGCCTTGTCAGCACCTCATACATGGAGGCATAGTCGTCGGGTCCCTGAATAGTCTTTATCTTAAATTTGCGGTAATCCGCTTTCTTGGGCTTTCCTTTTTCATAGACTACCATGGAGCCTACGGATTCAAAGCCGGAGGTGTTAGAAATATCAAAGGATTCGATCCGCTCGATGAGGGGCAGGTCAAGATACTCCGCTAATTCCCGCAAGGCGCCTGTTGTCCTGGCTTCCTCACGCTTGATCTTTTCCAGGTCCTGATGCAATACCAGCTCCGCATTCTTTCTTGCCATTTCAACCAGCTTTTCCTTGCCCCCCTTCTGGGGAACCTTCAGGTATACCTTCTGTCCCCGCTTTGTGGACAGCCACTGGGTAATCAGCTCTTCATCCTGGGTTATTGCCCCGAGAAAGATCTCCTTTGGAATATATGGCGTCCCGGCGTAGAACTGTTTTAGGAAGCTGGCCATAATCTCACTGTCCTCTACATCCTGGACACCGCCCAGATAAAAATGATCCCTCCCGATCAGCTTCCCATTTCGGATAAAGAAGGTCTGTACCACCGCTTCATCCTTGTCCTTTGCAAAGGCAATAATATCCCTGTCAATCTGATCCGTATTTGTGATCTTCTGGCGGTTTGCAATCTGCTTAACACTGCCCAGCAAATCCCGGTACTCTGCCGCCCGTTCAAATTCCAGGCCTTCGGAGGCCTTCTTCATCTTCTCCTCCAGCAGCCTCGCAACCCTGGCGTAGTTACCGTTCAGGAATTCAATCACTTCCTCGATATTAGCCCTGTATTCCTCACTGGAGATGTATCCCTGGCAGGGTGCGTCACACTGTCCCATCTGATAATAGAGGCAGGGTCTTTCCTTTCCAATGTCCTTTGGCAGGCTCCGGTTACAGGTTCTTATCTTATAGATTTTACGGAGCAGCTCCAGGGTATCCCTGACCGCATTCACGCTGGTATAGGGACCGAAATACCTGGCCTTATCCTTCTTCTGTTCCCGGGTGATTGATACCTTGGGAAATGCTTCATACATCGTGATCCGGAGGTAGGGATAGGTCTTGTCATCCTTGAGCATGGTATTGTATTTTGGCATATGCTCTTTGATCAGGTTACATTCCAGCACCAATGCCTCCAGCTCGGAATCCGTGACGATATATTCAAAATGGTCGATATGCTCCACCATCTGCCTGATTTTCTCCGTATGGTTACGGCTGTTCTGGAAATACTGCCTTACGCGGTTTTTTAACACCACCGCCTTACCGACATATATAATAGTATCCTTACTGTCACGCATGATATACACCCCCGGCTTTGCCGGCAGCTTTTTCAATTCCTCTTCTATGTTAAACATAATCGCTCCTCTTTGCATTTAAAGTATATCTTGCCGATATTATACCAAAAACAGAGGCAGAATGCATTAACATAATTATGCACCCACCTCTGCCGGCTTTTATATCTTTAATGAAAGCATTTATCAGCCTTGTTGACAGCAGCCGCTCCTTTTGTAAAGCAGCGGCTGTTGTTTTTTAACTTTTCATGTGTATCTATCCTATTATGCTACCCTCCGGTACAGCACTATCTGCAGGAATGCCTTCCTTCTGCTCCAGCTCAGCCCTGGGTTCTTCCGTAATGCCCTTAATCTCACGGTAAATATTCATGAACTCTTCACCTGTGATAGTCTCTTTCGAAATCAAGTGCTCCGCAACTTTATCAAGCACCTCACGGTTTCCTGCAAGCAGCTCTTCTGCCTTTGCATAGCAGCCTTTCAGGATCTGCATAACCTCCACATCGATCTCTGCCGCTGTCTGATCGCCGCAGTTAAGCACTGACCTGCCGTCCAGGTATTTATTTTCTACGGATTCCAGCCCCATCAAACCAAATTTCTCGGACATACCATACTGGGTAACCATTGCCCTCGCAAGGGAGGTTGCCTTTTCAATATCGTTGGAAGCACCCGTGGTAATGGAATCGAACACCAGCTTCTCAGCCGCACGCCCGCCGTAAAGGGTAACGATACGGGTAAGGATCTCCTCCTGGCTCATTAAATATTTCTCTTCCTCCGGAACCTGCATTACATAACCAAGGGAGCCCATGGTTCTGGGAACAATGGTGATCTTCTGGACCGGCTCCGCATTCTTCTCCAAAGCCGTTACCAAAGCATGGCCCACCTCATGGTATGCGACAATCCTCTTCTCTTCCTTACTGAGGATCCTGTCCTTCTTCTCCTTACCGGCAATAACCACCTCAACGGATTCAAACAGATCCTCCTGGGTTACAACGGTTCTTCCCTGCTTAACCGCAAGAATAGCCGCCTCATTAATCATATTGGCGAGATCGGAACCGACTGCTCCCGAGGTAGCACGGCCAATCGCCTCCAGATCCACGGAATCGTGCATCAGTACATTCTTGGCATGAACCCTAAGTATATCCACCCTGCCTTTGAGATCCGGTTTATCTACGATAATCC
Organism: Mobilitalea sp.; assembly: GCA_029974875.1. Next base: position 207 of record JARKQP010000209.1, on the reverse strand, counting down.
GCCTGTCAAAACGGCCGGGACGGAGTAAGGCCTTATCCAATACCTCCGGCCTGTTGGTAGCACCCAGTACTACCAGGCCCTTGGAGGAATCAAAGCCGTCCATGTTGGCCAGCAGCTGGTTCAATGTCTGCTCCCTCTCGTCATTGCCGCCGCCATAATGGGAGTCACGGCTTTTACCGATGGCATCAATCTCATCGATAAAGATAA
>JARKQP010000185.1 GCA_029974875.1 Mobilitalea sp. | reverse complement strand
CGTCACAGCCGAAGGGATGTGCAAGGCTGGGCTTTGCATAGATATTTTTCATATCCATCATCGTGTAATCATAAGGCATTATGTAGGGTGCCAGTAACGCAATCAGAATTAAAATGAGGATCAGTAAGAAGCCAAACATAGCCACCTTGTTCTTCTTCAGCCTGCCCATAATCTGGGAAAGCTGGCTTTCCTTCTTTGTCCGCTCCTGCACTTTTTTCGCTTTATGCAGCATTTACCTTCCTCCTTTTCCAGCCGCCGCCCTCATATCTCGCCTTAATACGGGGATCAACAAAGGCGTAGATGATGTCAACCAACAGCATTATGAAGCTGAATAAAATACCCAGCACTAACACTCCGCCTAATACGATTGGGTAATCACGGCTTGTAATGCCATTCATCATATAATTACCGATACCCGGTATTGAAAATACATTTTCAATCACAACCGTTCCTCCAAGCATCATACCCATACCATTGCCTACGATTGTGATAATAGGGATCAGCGCGTTGGGTAATGCATGCTTGAATAATATCTGGCCTTCCGACAGCCCCTTCGCCCTGGCGGTAGTAACATAATCCGAACGGATTACTTCCAGCATACTTGAGCGGGTCTGGCGTGCCTGGGTTGCAATACCTGCAAAGCAGTTTGCTACACAGGGCAGGATAAAATACTGGATGCCTCCGACCCCATAGGCCGGTAATGCCCCTAAGCCCACCGCGAAAATTACAACCAGCATTAAGGCAAGCCAAAAGCCCGGAATCGACACCCCGAACAGTGCCGTAAACATGCAGATACGGTCAATTACACCATTTCTATGTGTTGCTGCTATAATTCCCAGGGGAGTTCCGATCAAAATTTGCAGGCCCATGCTGATAAAAGCGATGGTCAGCGTGTAAGGCATACGCGAAAGAATGCCGTCAATCACAGGTGTTTTAAAGAAATAGGAGGTTCCTAAATCAAAATCGATAAAGACCTGCTTTAAATACTGCAGCAGTCTTATGATATATGGCTGGTCCAGGCCCAGCTCCACTCTCTTTGCTTCCACCTCAACCTGGGTTGCCCCGATTCCCACAATGGAGGCTGCCGGATCACCCGGACAAATATACATAATCGTAAATATTACAATTGCTATTCCAAGCATGACTGGGATCATCATCAAAAGTCTTTTTAAAATGTATCGGCCCATGCCAGCTCCTTTCCATCCCATACAGGGACCACGATAAATAATGCTGCGGCGTCCCGGCACAAAGGATAGCCATGACGCCGCCCTATTCATGACAAGCAAATCAACGGATTGATTTTCTTGTGTCTCAGTTTTTTATAAGGAGTTAATTAACCGCATAGCTGCAAGCTCCCGGTGTTACCTGGCCACGTGCATCAACAACGATTCCAATGATCTTTGCTGTATGTGCGATATTGCTCATGTTTTGGACAAGACCCACACCGTAGCACTGCTCCTTCAGATACTGATGGAATGCATCCATATTAGCCTCATTATGCTGCTCCACATTCATCGCTGTTTCAAGCAGGCCCTGGAGCTTATCATCGTTTACAATGTTATTTGCTCCGCCATGTAAATAACCGCTGCGGTCCCTG
>JARKQP010000250.1 GCA_029974875.1 Mobilitalea sp. | reverse complement strand
CAGGTCATGAGCAGCGTCCTGTGGGAGCAGACCATCCGTAATATGATAGCAGACGGGATACGGAGTTTTGTTGAAATAGGACCGGGAAAGACCTTATCCGGCTTTGTAAGAAAGATTGACCGTAGTCTTAAAGTATATAACGTTGAAAATATGGCTTCCCTGGAAGCGGCTGTTAAAGCTTTAACGGCCGGGGAATAGTTACATTAGAAAGGATATATTGATATGCTGGATGGAAAAGTAGCAGTGATTACCGGAGCAGGCAGAGGGATCGGCAGGGCGATTGCGCTGCAGTTTGCCCAGTACGGTGCAAAGGTAGTGGTTAATTACCGTAATAGTATCGCCCAGGTGGAGGAGCTTTTAGCCCAGATCAAGGCAGCGGGCGGTCAGGCAATTGCTGTGCAGGCTGACATCAGTAAGGAAGAGGAAGCGAAGAAGCTGATAGGGGAAACCCTTAAGCAATATGGCAGACTGGATGTGCTGGTAAACAATGCCGGTATTACCAAGGATAACCTGATGATGAAGATGACGGAACAGGAATTTGACAGTGTGCTCGACATTAACCTGAAGGGTACCTTCTTTTGCATGAAGCATGCATCAGTTATCATGCTGAAGCAAAGAAGTGGAAAAATAGTAAATATATCTTCCGTAGTTGGCCTGGCAGGAAATTCCGGACAGATTAATTATTCAGCGTCAAAGGCCGGTGTTATCGGTATGGTGAAGTCGGCGGCAAGGGAGCTGGCATCCAGGGGAATCACAGTAAACGCTGTTGCCCCGGGCTTCATTGAGACCGATATGACGGACGCCCTGCCTGATAAGACAAGGGAGGCAACAGTAGCCACAATTCCTTTGAAGAGGTATGGAAAAGCAGAAGAGGTTGCAAATGCTGTCAGCTTCCTGGCATCCGATGCAGCAAATTATATCACGGGACAGGTAATCCAAGTGGATGGCGGCATGGTAATGTAGGGAGATTAATCTTCCTTTTGGCAGTGCCCATATAGGCAATGGAGGTAAAATGCTATGGCAAGAAGAGTAGTAGTTACAGGAATGGGGGCGATTACCCCGATTGGTAACAATGTGAAAGATTTTTTTGATAATGTAATGGCTGGAACCTGCGGCATTGACTTTATCAAGGATTTTGATACAGAGGCCTATAGTGCAAGGTTGGCTGCACAGGTGAAGGGCTTTGATCCTAAGGATTATATGGACTTTAAGGAAGCAAAAAGAATGGAACGCTTTTCCCAGTTTGCGGTTGCAGCAGCAGAGGAGGCAGTAACAGATTCAGGGCTTGACCTTAGTAATGCAGATCCGGACCGTGTCGGTGTTATTGTCGGTTCCGGTATCGGCGCAATTGGTGAGATTGAAAAACAAACGGGTATCCTAAGGGACAAAGGGCCAAAGCGTGTCAATCCCTTATTTATACCGATGACGATTACCAATATGGCAGCAGGAAACATTGCAATCCATTTTGGTATCAAGGGCATCTGTACTAATGTGGTTACGGCCTGCGCTACCGGTAGCAACTGCATCGGGGAGGCTTTTAGGAGCATTAAGCATGGATATTCCGATATTATTTTGGCAGGCGGGACGGAAGGCTCAATAAGCCCCCTCGCAGTGGCTGGTTTCCAGTCCCTGACGGCTTTATCGACAAGCCAGGATCCCTTGAGGGCATCCATTCCATTTGATAAGGAAAGGGATGGCTTTGTTATGGGAGAAGGCGCCGGTATTCTGGTACTGGAAGAATATGAGCATGCCAAAGCCAGGGGTGCTAAAATCTATGCCGAGGTGGCCGGATATGGCACGACCTGTGATGCACACCATATTACTTCTCCGGCTCCGGACGGGGAAGGCGGCGCAAGGGCGATGAAGCTGGCGATGGAGGAAGCGGGAGTTACACCAAAGGAGGTTTCCTACATCAATGCCCATGGAACCAGTACGCCGACGAATGACAGGGTGGAAACCATGGCGGTCAAGCTCGTCCTGGGTGAAGAGGCGTACAGCACACCTATTAGCTCGACAAAATCCATGATTGGACATTTGCTCGGAGCAGCAGGTGCTGTAGAAGCAATCGTCTGCGTGAAAGCAATCGAACAGGGCTTTATCCCTGCAACTATTGGAATCAAGGTACCTGATGAGGAATGTGATTTAGACTATGTACCAGGCGTGGGACGAAATAGCAAGGTTACTTGCGCAATGTCCAATTCCCTTGGCTTTGGGGGCCACAATGCGACCCTGGTTTTCAAGAGCATGGAATAAGTGCTGTTAAAATAAGGTTGAGGAAATAATATTAATAGACGAGGGGGAACCGGGTCCATGCCGGCACTTTCATGGCAATTTGTGCGGTATAAGGGCAATGCCCGTAGTGATGGACAATGCCCATAATAATGGACAATGCCCATAATAATGGACATGGACATAATCATAGGCTTATGCAAAGCCTCGCAAGCGGGGCTTTAAACAGCGCAGAAACGAGGTAAGTGATGGATTACAAAGAAATTATCAATTTGATGAAGGAAATGAATAAAACCAATTTAACAAAGCTTGAGATAGAGGACAATGGGGTTAAAATCTGTATAGAGAAGGAAGTGCCGGCC
>JARKQP010000170.1 GCA_029974875.1 Mobilitalea sp. | reverse complement strand
CCTTTCGTTAAATTTTGTTTGTGGTGATTCAATTATTGACGAAAAAATAGGGGGTCATTGTTTTTTTGTGAAAAAAGATGGTGCAACCCTTGAAAATAAAAGGTTTTGAAACAAAAACGGGGTGTCAGACTTGACACTACCATTGATTAGAAGGAGGATAAGGTATGAAAAAAAGATTAGCAGCATTGTTATTATGCATAACAATGGTAGCCGGGCTTTTAGCAGGCTGTGGGAAGGGGAGCACCAATTCTCAGGATACGTCGGGAGGCACTGGGAAGGAAAGTACGGACACAGAGGGGAAAAAACAGGGCGGGGAGCTGACGGCCATGTGCGTAGGTACGGAATCGGATACCTATCTGGGAGCCTATAAAGCGATCGTGGACGAGTTCAACAAGACCAATGAATATGGTGTAACCGTTAATATGGGGTTTTATGAAAATGAACAATACAAGACAAAGCTGACGACACTTATGGCCTCTAATGCCGTGCCGGATATTTTCTTTACCTGGGAATTGGCTTACCTGGAGCCCTTTGTATCCGGCGGTAAGGTGGCGGATATTACCTCATACCTGGATGGGGACCAGGAATGGAAGAACAGCTTTTCAGGAGGAACCTTGGATTTATTGTCCTATGACGGGAAGATCTATGCTATACCGACCCAGAAAAGCCTTTGTGTTATGTTCTATAATAAAAAGATTTTTAAGGATAACAATATTGCCGTTCCCACCACCTATGAGGATTTTTTAAAGGTATGTGATACCCTTAAGGCTGCAGGAGTAATACCTATGGCTATGTGCGGAACAGATGCGTGGATCCCGGCCCAGTTCGTACAGCAGATTTCAAACGGCATTGCCGGCATGGATCTGTACAACGGTATCTACGAAGGAACAAAGAAGTGGAACGACGCCGCCCATGTAGAAGCAGCTGCAGAGCTGCAGAAAATGGTGGATGCAGGATATTTCCAGAATGGTTATATCGGCATGTCACCGGAGGAATCTACAGCATTATTTACCTCTGGCAAGGCTGCCATGTATTTTATGGGAGCCTGGGACAGCTCCAAGGTATCGGAAGCTTTGAAGGAGGACGGGGGAGCCTTTATCCTGCCTGCGAAGAATCCGGAGTACAGTAATGTTTCCGTGGGCTCTGTAGATACATGCTTTGCAATTTCTGCAAATTGTAAGAACAAGGATGCAGCAGCTGCTTTCCTGAAATTCTGGACCGCACAGGTTAATGAAGAAAAGCTATTATACGATCAGGGAAGAATGCCTGCAGGAAATTTTGAAATCGACAGTACCAAGCTAAACAGCCTGTTTGCAGAGGTAGTTAACCTTTCTAAGCAGCAGAAGGGGCTGACACCCTGGTGGGACAGAGCCTTTGGCGCCGGTGAAGGAGTGGAATTTAATAATACCTGCGTAGCTGTCTGCGGCGGAGAGGATCCCCAAAAAGCCTTTGATTCCTTACAGCAATTTGCTGAGGACAATGCAGACCGATAAGAATGTGCCCATGCTGGGCCCGTAAGAACGGATTCTCCCCCGGAACCGGGTGTTCTGGGGGAGAAATTTTACCGGGATGGTACCTTGTGTAATGGTGAGCTGGACTGATACAGAGAATCGTTCTAAATAAAAGGGGAGTTATAAGGAGGAATTGGATGAAGAAGGTTTTTGGCAACAAGATAAGTATCGCGGTATTTGTACTTCCTGCATTTTTGCTTTATGCGGTTTTTGCTCTGGTTCCCATAGGCTATAATGTGTACTTGAGCTTTTTCCAGACGGATATGATGAGCCCGGCAAGATTTGTGGGCTTAAAGAATTACATTAATCTATTTAATGATGGGACCTTCACCAGGGCTTTAAGAAACAATATTTTCATGGTAATGGGCTCCCTCATTGCCCATTTGCCCCTGGCATTGCTGTTCGGCAATATTTTGTTCCAGAAGATAAAGGGCAGCCATTTCTTCCAGACCGTGTTCTTCCTGCCCTGCGTTATCTGTGGGGTGGCAGTAGGCCTGACCTGGTCCTTTGTATATAATTCCGAGTTTGGCCTGTTAAATAAGCTGCTGGAAATCATCGGACTTGGCGGCCTGAAGCAGGCCTGGCTGGCGAATAAAAACCTGGCACTTTTTTGCGTTATTATCGTAGTTATGTGGCAGTTCGTGGGATACCATATGATCATCCAGATTGCGGCCATGAAGAATATCCCAAGCTCCCTTTATGAAGCAGCCGGCCTTGACGGGGCAAGCAAATGGAAGCAGTTCACGTCCATAACCTTTCCGTTGATTAAGCCTATTTTAAAGGTTGACGCAGTTTTAATTATTACCGGCTCATTAAAATACTATGATCTGGTAGCGGTTATGACAGGCGGGGGACCCAACCATGCTACGGAGTTAATGTCAACCTATATGTTTTACCAGGGCTTTAGAACCCTGAAATACGGTTATTCCTCTGCGATTGGTGTGATCCTGCTGCTGCTGTGCATCTGTTCCGTATTGCTGTCCAATTTGGTTTTCCGTTCGGAAACCGTTGAATATTAGGGGGTGGGAGTTTATGAAGACATCATTAAAAGACAGAATCCTGCTGGTTGTAAAATATATCATCCTGGTTTCCTTTACTTTGTTGTGCCTCTATCCCATCTTTTGGCTGATTTTAAGCTCCTTCAAAACAAATGACGAGCTTTATTCCAATCCCTGGGGGCTTCCTGCAGTTTTTGGGATCACCAATTATGCACGGGCAATTGTGCAGGGGCATATCCTAAGGTATTTTGGGAATTCAGTCATTATTGCCTTGAGTGCCGTGATAATCAGTGTGATCTTAAGCAGCATGGTTTCCTATGCCATAACCAGAATGGATTGGAAATTATCCAAGCTTACCTTAAATATTTTTATCATCGGGATGATGATTCCGGTATATGCCATGATTATTCCTCTTTTCTCCATGTTCAATAAGATGGGGCTGCTCAACAACCATCTGTCGGTTATCATTCCCCAGATCGCCATCAGCTTTCCTATGTCGATCTTTATTATGACGGGCTTTATGGGCTCCATACCAAGGGAGCTGGAGGAGGCAGCTGTGATGGATGGATGTAATATCTACCAGATTTTCTGGAAAATCATAACGCCCATATCCAAGTCTTCAATTGTTACCGTAGGTGTGGTATCATTTATTAATGTATGGAACGACCTGCTTCTGCCCCAGATCTTCCTTACGGATTCTTCCAAGATGACCCTGCCCGTGGGCTTAACAGAATTTCAGGGACAATACTCCACGGATTATGTTACTATGATTGCCGCAGTCATTATAACCATTATCCCAAGCGTGATCGTATACGTACTGCTGCACAGGAATATCATGGAAGGCATGGTAGCGGGAGCTGTGAAGGGCTGAGGCGCGCCTAGAAAAGGGCAGATAGTTTAACGGGTGGAAATCCCGTTCCCGCCCGGCAAGGGCCGGAAAGCCGCCGTTAGCGAGTCTTGGGTGTTGTCTGGTAACAGGCAGAAATGGGGGTAAAAAATGAAGCTGTTAATAGCAGATGATGAAGTATTGATCCGAAAGGGTTTATTGTCCCTCCCCTGGGACAGTATCGGTATTACAGAGGTATGCTTTGCTGAAAATGGAATAGAGACAAAAAACATCCTTCTGGAAAACCATATCGATATTTTACTCAGTGACATACGGATGCCGGGAATGACAGGACTGGAGGTCGCCAGCCTTGTAAGCCAGTATTCCCTGGACACGGCAGTAATTCTCCTGACGGGCTTTTCTGAATTTGAATATGCCCGGGAGGCCATCAAATGCAATGTTTATGATTATATTCTAAAGCCCTTAAGACCAAAGGATATCCTGGCTACGGTGGCGAGGACCAGGGAAAGGCTGGAGCGCCAGCGTTACCAGAACCAGGTGGTGCGCAAGCATGAAGAAAAAATGGGGATTTTCGATACCCTGACCCAGATCCAGAATTGTTTTGAGGATTGTAATCCCCAAGTAAAGGAAATGCTGGACTTCATCGGAAGTAATTTTGACCAGGATATCACCTTAAACTGCCTGGCCAAGCGGTATCATTTTTCTGTTACCTATGTTTCGAAGCTTTTTAAGAAGGAAACAGGCTATGCCTTTAGCGACATCCTCACCGGGATCCGCCTGATGAATGCGGTGGAAATGCTGCTTATGGACCGGGTAAAGATCTGTATTATCTGCGATAAGATAGGCTTTAAGGATCAGAGGTATTTCAGCCAGGTATTCAGGAAGGTATTTGGATGCACCCCGGGGGATTATAAGAAGAACCCGAAGCGCATTAAGCTGAAGGAAATACTTGAATTTATGTGATTTAAGGAAGGGGAGTACGGCTATGGGAAAGCTTTTTAAGGTTTGTTTTACAAGCATCCGGCAAAAAATCATAGTCCTATGTGCGGTACTCATCATTTTATCGGCTATGGGAATTGCCTTCTCCTCCGTCCTTGTATATAAACGTTCTTTTTATAACCGGTTTGAGAGCTATGTGGCGGATATAACCAAGCAGACCACCTATAACATGGAGGTCAATATTGATTATATTGAAAGAGTCAGCAGGGATAAACTGATGAATACGGTGATCCAGTCTAACCTGCTGCTGGTAAACCGGAAAAGCCTGACAGGCTATGAGCTCAGGCGGATCCATAAGCAGGTGGAAAAGGAGCTGGAGCCGGATGCCCTATATGACTCGAATATCATCTCCTTTAGTGTAGTGGCGGACAAGGGGGAGGAGTTCACGGTGCAAAAGGAGGTCGGGAGCAAGATCCTGCAGGCTTACGGCAAAGGGGAAATTTATGCTGCCAATGGCACCACGGTGTGGGGGCTGGTGGATGAAAATGACATCTGTATCTCCCGGGCTATCCTAGACTTAAAAACCATGAAGCCTATCGGCTATATCAACATCGTCCTGGAGGCTGAATATTTCGGGGATATTATCGCCGATACCTCAACCTCCTATACCAGTGGTTCCTATGTGGTAGATGAGAAGGGGAGCATCGTATGCAGCAATAATCCCAAATATATCGGAAGTAAATTCCCCCTGGACATAGGCACCATAAAAACCTCCAGAAATACCTATTATAACGCCATTGACTCGGAAAACGCCTACTATTATAAGGGAAAGGTCATGAGCAACGGCTGGCAGATGGTCACAACCATACCGGTGAATGAATTTGACAGGGATATCCGCCAGTTTACCCATATCACCCTGGTTATCTGCGTGACAGCTATTTTACTGGCCTTTCTGGGAAGTGTTGTTTTTGCCGACCGGATCACCAAGCCCACGAAACGCCTGCTGGAGAGCATGAAGCTCTTTGGCCGGGGGGATTTCTCACAGCGGGTGGAAATAACCTCAAGGGATGAGATCGGCCAGATCAGCAGGGAATATAATTCCATGGCCGGCAATATTGAAGAGCTGGTGGAGCGGATCCTGAATATGGAGATCAGCCAGAAGCAGGCAGAGATCGAATTTTTAAAGATGCAGATTAACCCACATTTTTTATATAACACGCTGGATACCATAAGCTGGCTGGGAACCATGGCAGGCAACCAGGATG
>JARKQP010000168.1 GCA_029974875.1 Mobilitalea sp. | reverse complement strand
AAAGCCCTGTAATTCGTCCTTTTCATCGCCCTTTGCCGTCAGCATGATAATAGGAACCTTGGAATATTGCCTGATTTCTCTTACAACACCCCATCCGTCAAGCTTTGGCATCATTACGTCAAGTATGATCAGGGCAATATCCTTTTTTGAGAAAAACAGTTCAATTGCCTGCTCCCCGTTCTCCGCTTCAATCACCTCATAATTTTTACGTACCAAAAAGTCTTTTACAAGCTTTCTCATCCTGCTCTCATCATCTACCACTAAAATCTTCAGCTGATCCATTTGGCACCTCCATGGCTTCTTAATTAAATATTGTTTATAGCCAAGTATAACATGAATCTATGTAAAAATTGTGAAATAATCTTCCTAATTTAAGGATTCTTATTTAAATCTGCTTCCCGGGCATCCAACTGCTCCTTCAGGGAATCCAGCTGTGATTCCTTAGCCTTCAACTGCGATTCCATGGAATCCAACTGCAATTCCTTGGCATTTAAGTCTTCCTCCCAGGCAGAGTATTTATCAAGGATCTGGCTTTCATAGTCTGCAAAAACACCCCGGTCACTGAAGGCGGAGATGAACAGCATGGCTATAATGATAGCTGCCAAAAAGCCACAAATAATCCATGTGTTACGGAGCTTTCCCTTATATTCCGCCAGGACTGCCATATGCCTCTTTTCCTGCTCATGGTCCAGCTCCCCGGAATATACCTTTATTTCCTTTTCCCTTCTCTCCACCGGGATCGGGGGAATGTTGTCCTCACTGACTATTTCCTCTTTCCTGATCCTGTTTTGCAGTTCCTTTAAGAACTCAAATCCCACTACCGTTTTTAACATCTTTCTCGCGGTCAGTTTTTGGTATAATTTAATCACCTTGGTCAGATCATTTAAATCCGTGTTGGCTTTAATATACTGTACGGTTTCTTCTTCCCTTTTTGCTTCTTTGTAATCATAAGCCTCAGGGAAGCTATAGCCGGCTACTATATATTTATTTTCCTTCATGCTCCACTCCGCTCCTCTATATTTATGTCCACGCCTTTTACTATACAAATTGCCATGAAAGTTCTGGCATGGGCCCGGGCCAGCTTCGTTTGCCATTTGTTTTTCTCTCACCCTTATGTCCATGTCCATAATTACGGGCATTCCCCTCACATAGCACAAAGCACTATAAAATAATGATTACAGTGGCTTCTTTCATTATTTTACACTTGCGGAAGCATAAAATCAAGCATCCGGTAATTTCCCCGTAAGAAATTCCTAGGAAATCAGCTCATATCCATAGCTTTCTCCCACCACACTGTAGCCTACCTTTTCATAGGCCCTGTGGGACAGTAAATTGTCCTTATCAACGAATAGGGTGCAGAACTGATACCCTTTTGCTAAAAGGGCTTTACTCAGATAGTACATATTGGTAGCCGCATATCCTTTTCCCCTGTATTCCTCGGGCGTATATACATAATCTATTGCAATGCCGTGTGGCAGCCTCTTGGTGGTTACTGCCATGGTCACGACCTGTTGTTCCTCTTCCTCAAGTACATATACATCTCCATTGGCAACCGCCTGCTCGGCCTTTGCTAACGCTGCCTCATAGTCCAATTCACTTGTAAGGGTCTCCATCTGGAATTCTATCATCCAATCCGCTATCATTTTAACCTCGTCGGTATGTGCCCGGCGCTGGAAGCCCTCCGATGGCCAGATTTCGTTTAAAAGGCGCAGCTCCATAATATCTGCCACAAGCTTTTCAATAAAGACGCCCTCCGTTGTCTTCTGGTACTGGTTTATAAATCCCTGGCAGACATCCTTCCTTCCAAGGATCCCTTGAATCTTTACCTGCTGTTCAAAGACATAGTCAGCAAGGACAGCCGCCGCTTCCTGCTCTTTTTCCTGTATAACCGTATGGATGGCCAAATCATGGGGTAGGACATTGCAAAACAATAACAGTACCGTGTCCTCTTCCATTACTGCCCCAAAAGTGCTGTCCCCGGCCTTTTCCCCGCCCGCTTCCCGGTATGCAAGGGAAAGCACTAGCTGGCTCACTGCTTCCTGCTGCAGCATAATATCTTCATATCTCTCTAAAAATTCCTTTGCACTGGAAGCTACTTCTACCTTCATAATACCCCTTCTTTCCTGATTTGTACTTTATTTAAGATAATATCCCATATTCCTTTTCTTTAAACAAAATAGGCAAATTTAAGTTTTCTTCCATAAAAACACCGGTAAAAAAAACCATTTTGCTGCCATAGACAAAAAAGAAGCATATTGTCCTCCTTGCTACCCGGTTAAGCCAGACATCCTATGCTTCTTTTTTATCTTTTACTTATTTTACATTATTTTATTTCGTTGGCTTTTTTATGTTATTGCGGACTAGCATGCCTCCAAGGACACCGGTTGCGGCCAAAGCCACAGCCAAAAATACTATATATGCCGTATTGCCTGTTTTCTCGCTAGTCTGCCCGGGCAGATTGACACTTTCCGGATTGGAAACGGTCTTAATATTTGCAGCGGCCTGATCACTCCCAGTACCTGTCGTATAGAACATAACGTCCTCTCCTGTACCGGTATCCGTACCCTCTATCTGATCCTGCTGGTCCTGGACAGCTTCTCCCTTATAAGACTTCTCCTCTAAAACTGGTCCGGATGCGTAGATCACGCTCTGGTCAAATTCTACGACCTTTACCCCCTCCTTGCCAAAAATCCCGTATAGGTAATTGGCATTTTCATCATTGTAGGGAGAGATTCCAATCTCAACATAATCGTCGACAACACCTGTGTAATTTACGAAAATATCCTTTTCCTCCAGATCCTTCACATGATCCTTGAAAAGATACTGGTCTATTTCCCGCTGCTTCTCCATCAGTTCCTTTTGGCTTTCCGACTGTACTGCCTCACTGGAAACTGAAGCATCCAAGGTCTCGCTTGAAACCGCCTGTGCAAAAGCAATGCTTGTCGAAAATGCCGATATACATAATCCTAAAATAATTCCTTTTAAATATTTTGACTTCATAAATGTACCTCCTTATGTAAACCGGTAGTGTCAAGTCTGACACCCCGTTTTTGTTTCAAAACCTTTTATTTTCAAGGGTTGCACCATCTTTTTTCACAAAAAAACAATGACCCCCTATTTTTTCGTCAATAATTGAATCACCACAAACAAAATTTAACGAAAGG